>CALEIL010000373.1 GCA_937876435.1 uncultured Bacteroidota bacterium | reverse complement strand
GATCTTTTGAGCCATCTCATCGTTGCTCCTCAATCATAGAACCCCGGCTATACTCTTTCAAAGCGTCTCGATCTTACTCAAAATATCCTCGAATGATTCTTAAATCTTTATCTTGTCAGAGCACTGGCTAAAGTAATTCAAATTTATCTGATCGTAAAAGTTTGACCCCGGGAAGTTGGAAAAAGAGGAATTTACCACCTGTATAAGGTAATGGTTGACAAACTTGCCACACAGACCAGGCATCATACACCACACATACCAACCCCGGGGATAAATGTCAATACTGGAGTAGTGAAACCATCAACTTCAATAAATCCCGAATAAAAAACTTGAAAACCATGCACTTACTGTACTTCTCTTTGCGCATTTGGCACCGGGTCCCGTCCAGCAGGATCCAACCACTCAATTCATGGTTCCCTGCACACAGACCAGCCGCCGTCCTTCTTCCCCCAGGAAAATGCCCAATTCAAAATTCAAAATTGTTTACCCGCTGCGGGTAAACTAAAGTAATGCTCCACCTGCTCAAAATTCGTAAAATCAATTCGATCCCGGGCGATCGCAAACTTATCCGGTTCGATCAATACAATCCGCACGTCCGTCTTTTCCGGCACTTCATCTTCGCCCAGGCTTGTAGCATCCCAACCATTGGTCGTTTTGTTAATTGTGAGCAAACCACGGGCGGGCAAAAACGAAACCCGAACCCCGATATAGATGTACCGACCTGACTCGTAACCCACCTGAAGCGAAAAAGTATGAGGGGTGAGTTCCCACTCATTGTATGACAGATTCCCAAAGGGCTGCACGTACGCCAATACTACACCGCCAGAATCAAAAAACTGCTTGATGCCGGTATCCCCTACTTTCTCAGGAAGAATCTCGTACGACCTGAAAACATTGCCATCGCCGTAGTGATAATTGTCCCCCCACTCGTCAGAGGAAACAGAAAACTGATATACATCGACATTGGAGTTCCCCGGTTCACCCCGGGGGCCTTCCGGTCCTGCCGGACCATCGGGACCGATCGGCCCCTGGGGACCGACAGGACCTTCACAGGAATATAGTACACAAGCCAGGATCAAAATAAAAAGACATCGAACCATTTGAATTGTATTTTGGGATCGCGGAAAAATAGATATGTAAGACTTCATTTGTCAGTATTTTAATTATCAGTGGCTTTCAACTTTCAGCTTTCAACTTTCAATTTTCAGCTTTCAACTTTCAACTGGGACTTGATCCGGAATCATCCTATGATTTGAATCTGTTTTTGGAGGTATCACCCCCCACCATAGATTCGGTCATGGGCACCAACTGATCCCGCTCTGCCCGACACAGCTTCAGCGTTTTCAGGGCCGCATTGAACCGGGCTTCGGCTTTGGCAAAATCCTCGCTCTTCAGCTTCCTGATCTGCTTTACGAGAGCTGCCTTTTGAGGAGGAGGAGCATTTCGCAACTGAGCCTGGAGGGATTCGATGAGAGTTTCGATGCCCTTCATCGCTTTCCGGGCTTCCGCTACGGCTCTCTGTTCCCGGACACACGTTTCCTCCGGCACTTCCTCCGTGGTCAACTCACCTTCTATGGTATAGCTCTCCGTACTCCCTTTCGTAAATGTCAGCGTGAAATCCGGAGAAGTCGAGGTCAGGGGATCGTCGAAAGAGAGGAATTCATTGGATACCACATCATCGAGATTGAGCGCCCCAATCAAAACCTTGATCTTTTCAAAGCTGGATAAACTGTCTTGAATGGCCGACTCCACTCGTTTTCTCACGTTCGTTTTGATTCGTTCTATGATCTTCTCCCGGTCATCTTCCGGCGCCGTGGAAAGAGCAAACAAATTTTCCCTGATTTCATCCGCCAAAGCATCGGCGTATTCCCGGAAGCCAGCCTGAACCGAATCCTCAGGGGTTTCGTCTTCTTCCAGCAAGGTGACGATCAGAATCAGTCGGTGCACTTGCTGATCTTCTTCAAATCTGGCTTTGAGCCGACCTACGGATCGTGGAATGGCAGCGGTATCACCGGGCCGTATCCCATTGCGAATGGGAACCCGTTCGTGACCAAAGGTCGGCGTGATTACGTCCAATAATCGATCGGTCGCCAGGGTGTCGCTGTCAATTTTCAATAATACCGGCCAGATATAGGGCTCGGAATGCCCACTGGCATCGGTTTCTTTTTGGCAGGTAAGCGTTTTCAGATTGATAATGGTGTCAACAGTCATTTTTAATGCGTTTTAAGTGATTGAATTATAATACTTTCGATATCACAAAACTGAGGTCATCCCCCTTCAAATGCTAACAGTGGAGTTCCAAAAACAACCACGATAGTTCCCCGATCGCATTTTCAGTACTTTATCAGTAAAAATGAGGGCCATCAATCCACGATGATGGGCTGACAAAATCTGATTTTTCCTATTAGTGTGATGTGGTAACTAATCCTGTAGAAAAAAGCATCAATGTCAGAAACCGCAACGTCCACCTGAATGCCATTAAAAAGGTTATCGACCGGTTCATTTGTAACTGCATCCGTATCGGTAAAAAATGGATGAGGTCTCCAAAGATCCACCGCAAACCCGGAATTCACAGAGTGGTTTTTATTGAATATCGAGCTCAATGTGGCGTGGGGAACCCACTGCTCTACCTGAAATCTTTTGGTAAAGCTTCCGGAGGGCGTGGGGATGTTGTGTTTATTGATCGCAAAATCGATCGGAGCCAGCATGTCTGGTAATAGTCTGACGGTTTCTCTTAACCACTCAGACCCGTTGCCTTTCAGATTTAAATTGGCCACTCCCGAAAGCACCAACATCCAATCCTGCTTCGTGACCGAATCCGGAGGAGTTTCATTGGATGCAAGAGCCACCGGAACGATCATCCAGTTCTGTCCCGCAAAGCTGGAGGGATGAATAATCTGATTGGTTCCCTTGTATTCAACATTATCCGACCGAACACATTTATTGGAGTCGGAATCCCCCAATTTGACCCCGCTCATAGGTGTGGGACGGACGCTTCGGCCCTCCGGTGCCCCTGAATAAGTCAGTTGCCTGTCATGAATGGAAAAATGAAGGTGATCTAGTACCGAATTTCCCGTGTCGTCCATCAGACCAAGTCTGGTTCCGACCCGCACAGACATGCCCGTGGATACCGGTATCCGGAACGGACCTTCCAGGTGCAAATACTTGGATGTAAACCTGTCCAGGTCTGAAGCATTACCAGGATCTGAGTGTTCAATTTCCACCCGGTTGGCCATCGATGAGTCTCCCGAATCCACCCCCGAGTTGACCCGGCTGACTACTCCATCGCGAACGGCCAATACCGGCGTTCCTCCGCTTTCATTGTCATACGGTACAAATCGTCTGTACCTCGTGAAATCGATGGCAAAGGCGTCCTCTTCATCATGGGTCGGGCCGGAATTGTAGTAATACCCTCTGGGTCCCCATCCACAACAGCTTGATGCCGCAAATCCTTCCGCAATCAGGAAGCCAAACAAACCCGCACCCGCCACTGCCGCTTGCTCAACAACGTACTCCCACAACCCTCCGGCTGTAAAACATTCATCTTTTGGCCAGGGTGCCCGTAATTCAAATGGTAACGGATCATTCGTCTGTTTTTCGGTCGGTTTCCATCTATCCACCCAATACTCATTGGGCTGGTGAAGAGCCACACCAGTCCATTGCCAGCCTTGAGGGGCTTTTGTGATCATCAAGGACACATTACCTTCAAACCACTGACCTTTCCATCCGGATGTCAGCAAATACCTCTTGCCCCCTGTACCCAAAACTGCTTTACCGATCTTCACGGGGGCTAACATCAATTCCTTCAGAAAGGTATCGACAAAAGATAAGTCTTCGTATGAGGTATGTCCGCCTACCGGGCCGATGGAGAAATGTGTTTTGCTGATCAGCTTTCTCAATGAGGTCGTATCCTTTTGATCTATTAATTGAAACAGTGTATCCGCAAGACCCGTAGCTGAGTTAGAATATTCAATGTCTTTGCCTGTCAATCTTTCGACCGCCCTCCTGGCCATTTCTGCCGGGCTGTCCGTTTTGGAAGTCATCTCTCTGTTTGCAATTTTTAAGTAATATTCCATAGCCCGATCATATTGCTGATGTTGTTCAGCCAACATTCCGGCCTGAAGCATCGAATCCTTATTGAACCCATCGAATTCAAAGAGTTCAATAAATGTGGTGATGGCCTCCTCGTGATTTCCATGTATCCTCTGGGCAAAAGCTTTGTGCATCAACGCCGCCGAAATAAAGTCCTGGTTAGGCAGGAACGCCCTGGTCAATTGACTGCTCTCAATGGAAGCATCGTACTGCCGGATAGCCCGGACGTATTCCTTCCCGAAAGAGAAATTATCGGCTGACCATAAGTGAAAAGCAGGTACCAGTGGACTTTCTTTTTCTTTTTTTGATTCCTCTGTCAATACTTCATTGAATGCTATTCCTTTTCCCGATGATCTGTTTGTCAAAACTTCGTCCGACATTTTTTTCCACAATAATTCAGTTTTGGAATCCAACCTTTCATAGGGATTCTGAGAATTTTTTTTAATGTCCATGATGAGTGATTTATAAATTTAAAAAAGTGTACCACTCCCTTCCACAGGGTCTCTACCACCTGACGTAATATGACGGACCCATCGGTTGGATGAGTGGCGATTATCGACTCCGATAAAGTTTGGCACAAAAAATTCAAGCGACTAACGCGTTCGTACCAAAATCTAACTGTATGGTTCCAAAACCTAAAAGCGCGGCTTTAGGCGGATTGAGAATCCGCGTATTCTGAAGGCACCACCCCATACAATTCTTTAAAGCAGCGGGCAAAATAGGAGAGATTATTAAACCCGACGGAGTAAGCCACCTGGGTGACGCTATCCCCGCGTTCTCTAAGAATCTGAGCGGCCCGTTTCAATCGATAGTTCCTCAGAAATTCACCGGGCGGATGGTTGGTCAATGCCTTCATTTTCCGATGTAACTGCGTTTTGCTCATGCACAGCGCCTCCTGCATCTGGGGAACTCCAAAACTCTCATCGCTGTAATGCTCTTCCAGAATTTCCCTGACATTTTGCAGGAACCGTTCATCCATGGAGGTCACCGCGATATCCTGAGGCTGGAGTAAAATGGTTTTGCTGTACCTTTCCCTGAGTTGCCTACGCTGATCAATCAGATTTCGCACCCTGACCTGGAGTTCTTTTCGGTCAAATGGTTTGGTCAGGAACGAATCAGCCCCGGTTTCCAGACCGTCAATTTTGTCATCGGATGAGGCTTTGGCGGTCAGGATGATGACCGGGATGTGACTGGTGTGTACGTCAGACTTCAAACGATGACAAAAATCCATCCCGTCCATTTGCGGCATCATCAGGTCCGTGATCACGAGGTCTGGGATGGATTCCCGCGCCTTTTCCAGTCCTTCCCGACCATTGGCTGCCTGGCTTACGCTGTATTCTTCTGATAATGATTGACCGATAAATCTCCGCATATCGGTATGGTCTTCCACGATCAGGATTTGAGGTTTTTCCCCGTCTTCTGCTCCATCTTGCATTTCCATATCCGTTGCCTCCCAGAATGTGGGAGAATCATCTATGTATGCTGGCACAGATCCATGAGTCTCTGTTTTTTTGTCAGATTCCGAAATGCCGGGGCTCTCTGAAGGAGTCACGGGCAGTGTAACGGTGAAGGTGGTTCCTTCTCCCAGATGACTTTGCACCTTGATCTCTCCTTTCATGATATTCACCAGTTCTTTGGTCAGCGCCAAACCAATCCCCATGCCCTCCGCTGTCCGGGTCGGGCCGTCCTCTGCCTGATAAAACCGATTGAATATGGAAGGCAATCGTTCTTCGTCGATACCGATGCCATTGTCCCGGACGGTGAGGACCAAACGATTGCTATCAAGGGAAGCTGCAAACGACACCGAGCCATGATCGGGTGTAAACTTAAAGGCATTGGCCAGGAGGTTGTTGACAATTTTTTCGAGCTTGTCCTGGTCAAAATCCACCAGCTTGTCCCTGTCAGGAATATCAATCCGATAGTGCATTCTATGTTGATTGGCGTAGGATCTGAAAGCGGAGGTGATGGCTTTCAGAAATGGAAAAATCTCCCCTGCCACAGGATGAAGCTCCATTCTTCCAGCGTCCAGTTTGGAAAGATCGAGCAATTGATTCACCAATTGGAGAAGCCGGTTGGCATTGTGCCGGATGAGCTCAACATCTTCGGGGGACAAATCCTTTTCCGGTTGATCGATCGTCTGGTCGACAGGCCCTTTGATCAGCGTGAGTGGGGTGCGAAATTCATGGGAAATATTCGCAAAGAACC
Source organism: uncultured Bacteroidota bacterium (assembly GCA_937876435.1). Classification (GTDB taxonomy): domain Bacteria; phylum Bacteroidota; class Bacteroidia; order Chitinophagales; family Saprospiraceae; genus Membranihabitans. Next base: position 3,048 of record CALEIL010000373.1, on the reverse strand, counting down.
GCGATTTCCGCCGATCCATGTCTTTAAGTTTTTCGGTCTGCAGGGCCAGTTGCCGGGTTCGATCCGCGATGATGCCCTCCAGCGCTATCTTATCCTTGCGCAATCGATTGGATCGCCATTGAAATAACAACCAAAAGAGACCTAAAATCATCAAGGTATAGAGCATATACGCCCACCAGGTCCGGTGGAGGGGCGGCATTACGGAAAAGGCAAAGATTTCTTCTCTGGTTACTTCCCCGTACACATTTTTTGCCCGGGTATGAAATACGTATTCACCTTCGGGAAGGTTGGTAAAATCGCGGTACGTCTCGGTGGTCCAGGCGGTCCATCGATCGTCAAAGTTTTCGAGGAAGAATTGATATTGGTTCGCTCCGGATTGCTCGAATGCCGGCAAGGCGACCTCAAACCGCATCACCGATTTTTGAAAAGGCAATTTGACCTTTTCGACCGGACCATGTCCGGCGAACAGGACGCTATCCTGCAAAATCGATACTTTTCTCATGCGGACCCCAAAGTCCGGTGCCAGGCATTCATTGGAGTTTTTATCATACACCAGGATGCCTTTATCGCCGCATATCAACAGCACATTCTGGTCCAGATCCAGGATCTTTTCGGGCGTAAAGGTTGAAAACCGATTTGAAACAGGTAGAGCTTTTATTTGATTTTGATCGTACCGGTAAATAAAATTCCCGAGGTGGGAAGTTGCGTAAAACCAATACCCCATTTGAAGTGCATCAAAAACTTCGCCCATCAGCCCGACCGAATGCTGGTTCATAAATGTCTCAAATAAAGAATCGACCTCAAACCGGTCACGGGTCGCATTGTATTGGAACACCTGATCGGGCGTCACTCCATATATCTTATCATTCATGATTTTGATGAGGTTGTATCCGGACACGGTAAAACCCGTCGCAGTATCGTAGGTCGTGACGATCGATCCGTCCAGCAATGATTCATCTGAGGTGTCCGGGTGGATCCTAAACAATCCGGTATACCGGCTCCCTACCCAGATATCTCCCGCCTGATCCTGAGCCATTCGCAAAACCCTGGCTTGGATTTGTAAGGTATCCCTTGCGGTCCTCCATTTCCCGTGTTCCTTTTTCAACGTATAGATTTTTCCGTACTGGGTGCCGATCACTATTCTCGTACCGTCCTGTATCGGCAATACGTACGAAGTATTATCCTTCACGAAATATTCGGTCATCCATTGATTACTGATCGATCCAAAACCATTGAAATTGGCGAAAAACAAATGATCTCCTACGGAAGCCAAATCCCAGGTCTGATTGGCGATGCCCGGGAATTTTTGAAACTGCCGGGAATCAAAATTCCCTTTTTCCAGATAAAGCAATCCATCGTTGGTAGCAGCAAAAATCCGGTCGTGGAAAACGGTCACATCGTTCACGTATTCTTTCAGTTGATTGTTCTGTCCAAATTTCCGCAGTCCCGACCCCAGTTCGATCCGGTCAATGCCGTTTTCGGTTGCCACCCACAAATCGCCGCTTTCATCGAGGTACGACCCCAAAATCACGTTGCTGCTCAGGCCATCGTCCTGCGTCCATTGTTTTTTGATCCGACCGGAGGAATCCACGATATAGAGCCCGTGACCTGCGGTTCTGATCACGCCGTCTCCTCCGGGTAAAGGAATTCCGCCCATCACCATTTTATCTTTCAGCTCCTCATCCGTATGGATGTTGGGTTTTGAAAACCGGCCATTATCTGAGACGTATGCCCCTTCTACGGCCCCGATGGCCATCCACTCGTGGTCCTGCAACGGCAACAGCGTGGTGATGCCCATTTGTTTCAAGGCGCCTCCTCCCGGTACCGGCACGAATTCCTCGCCATCCAGCCGGAGCAGTCCGTCTTCTTTGGTATGCACGTACAACCGGGAATCGATGACCCAGGCAAAACCGTAGAGGGCGGAGGCTTGCCATACCCTGAATTCATCGTTCAGCCAACGGAAAATATATTTATCCGAAATGAAATATACGGCGGGGCCGATCGCATAGGTAAACCAGATGTCCGCCACGTCGCGGTAACTGGTATCCAGTCTGGTCCACAATGAGGTGAACCGGATACGTCCGATGGAGTCGTATTCCAAATAACCGAGGTCACCGACTGCACCGATATAAATGGTACCGTCCTCCGTTTTGGCCATCGATTTCACCGGGCTGCCGTTGGGTAGCGGCGTGAGGCGCCAGTTGACCCCGTCATATTCCAAAAGTCCCCTTGTATTGCCGGCGTAAATGATGCCATTGGAATCCTGCTCGAAGCACCAGTTCTGGTTGTGGGCTTTATAATCTTCCTTTGTGTAATTGGTTATAAACGGCGTGGCCATCTCCCAGATCCAGTCATAGGTTTCGGTGGTGTCCCCAGGCTGCGCCACACAGGGGACGCTTATCAGATGCATCAATAATATGAGCCACACGCATTTCATAATCCAGAATTGCCTCTTCTGGTGGTATCAGCCTGTATGGAAGATCGGTGAGGGATGTGATTCTGTTAACATCAGATCTTCGGGATTAAAGGCGGTACGGAAGACCGATCCGGATGTTTCGAGTGTTCAATATAGGGTAATTTCTTAGAAAATCAAAGGGCGGGGATGGGAGAATGGTGCCCGGCGTTGAAGCGCACGTTGAGACGCACGGTTCGTATGACCCGCACGGTCCGCCCGTAGATACGCACGGCCGTGCGTATCTACACCATCACCACGATCCCCGGGCACGTCGATTCCAACAATGGCATGAATATGATTGGGTATGATGACGTATTCATCTAAAAACTATTCCCGCCGGATATCAAATGATTTCAACCATTCGTTATTTACGATGTCTCCGAATTCCGATAAAATCATTTCATCATTTACGATGTCGCCTAAAATACAATTCCGTCGCTGGGTGTGGGGAGTTGCGGGTAGGTGAAGCGGCTTTCGGCTTGGGCCAGGAAAAAAGGATCAAGGCGCTACCTGCTCTCTCCTGCCGGAAGAAGCTTGCAGTGGGGAGTTGCGGGCGGACGAAGCGGCTTTCGGCTTGGGAATATGTAGGGAAA
>CALEIL010000372.1 GCA_937876435.1 uncultured Bacteroidota bacterium | reverse complement strand
TGTCAAAAAAGATGAAGAAAAACATGATATGTATTTAGATTTTCGTGCACTAGGTCAATCCGATTGAAGGGATAGATTATTCACAGGCGGGAATGTATTTAATAACAATTTGTTGTCAACGTAGAATTTGTCGTTTCGGACACGTTGAAAACGACCAGATGATATTAAATGAATATGGACAAATTGCGGATGATGAATGGTTGAAATTACCGCAACGATTCCCACGTCTGGAATTAGATGTTTTCCAAATAATGCCAAATCATGTGCATGGCATTTTTGCATTGGTAGGGGCAACCCTTGCGGTTGCCCAAAATGATGGGGATATCCAAAATGATATAAATAAAGCAGAGGCACGTCCTGCCCCTACACCCCCCGGAAACGGTTGGTGATATTGTGGGTGCTTATAAATCGTTGACGGCAAATGGTTGTTTGGATTTTTATAAATCGAAAAATGAAATAATGGGGAAATTGTGGCAACGAAATTATCACGAACACATCATCCGCAATGAAAAATCATATCAACGCATTTCGGATTACATCATCAATAATCCTGCAAAATGGACGGATGATAAATTTTATAGGTAATTAGCCTCCAAGAGCCAAGAGCCAAAAACCCAAAGCCAGTATGACCAGTTCCACATCAGGGTGCGTGGCGGCTCGGATATTTTTCAAAGCTCTGTGCAGGTGATTTCGGACGGTGATAGGAGATATATCGAGTTTTTCTGCGATGACCTGATGGGACAACCCTTCTTTTTTGCTCATGTTGAAAATAAGGCGTTGCTGATCGGGAAGATTTTTCAAACTTTCTTCCAGCAATTCCTGATAATGACTGGCCTCGATTTCTTTTTCCACCCGGCTGGGTCGGAGAAGATTGGCGGATTGGTTCCAGTACCGGAACAAATAATCCCGGTATTTTTGATCGTGGGCTGCTTTCTTGAGGTGATCATAGGCCCGGTTGCGGCACATAACATATATATAATTGTCCCAATCCCGGACATCATTCAGCTCAGTTTTTTTGCGAAGTAGTATTAGAAATACATCTTGAGTGAGGTCTTTGGCTAGTTCCTGATTACCCAATAGCTTTATAAAGAAACCGTAACACTTGTCCCGGTATTCCGTAAATAAGAAATTCACATCTATCGAGTTCTTCATCGGAGAATTGATTAGCCCATTCGAACAAATATAATAAAATGTTTTTAAAATCAAATTATCTGGTTTTGGACTGGTATGGTGGCTTTTTCTGGTCGTCATATATTTTGACGGATTTACGGAGGGCATTTCCTTCCGTAGCAATTCACCAAATTTTAGACCAGATTAATCCTATATAGTGAGTACAAACCAAAAAAATGAACTAAAAGCCCTGATCAGAAAATATCTGAAACGTTCCTGTACCCCGCAGGAAAGATCTGAACTGATCGATTATATCAGGATGACCAATGGGGCGGATGAAATGGACGATCTCTGACAGGAGGTATGGCTGGAGTCCGGAGAAAAAGAAGTATACAGGGAGTTGAGCTGGGAAGAACTGTTGAATATCGAATCTCAGCAAAACCAGGCCCGGTCCGGAAGGATCCGACAACTCGTCTGGCGTTGGTCCGCTGCAGCTGCCGTATTATCAGGGGTGTTTTTCCTGTTCCAGTGGTGGACGCAAGGCGAAGACTTTATGCTTTACGAAACCGGGAATGGAGAAAATATCGAGTTTGTGCTGGATGACGGCACCCGGATCAATCTCAACGCCAATTCCAGGCTGTTGTGGAACAATGACTGGGAAAATGATGGAATCCGCAAGGTGGAACTGGAAGGTGAGGCTTATTTTGAAGTGGCCCATATCGATGCGGGAAAAAGTACCTCTGAACAGGCGGCCCAAGGGAAATCCGAAGCTCTTCCCTTTGAAGTCAACACCTCTGACCTAACCATTCGGGTCCTAGGAACCTCATTCAATGCCATCCAACGACGGGGTAAAACAGAAGTGTTTCTGGAAGAAGGGGAAGTGGAGTTGTCGTTGCGTACGAGTGCCCTGACACCAGGAAAAGAAGGAAAAGATGCACCGGAGATGTCCACAGATCTTACCAGGACTGGAAAAATGGCGGAACGAAATGATGACGAACCCCGAATCGTCAAAATGCTGCCCGGTGAATGGATCAGTTATTCATCGGCTGGGGGAGAACTCCTCCAAAAGACGATGGTGAAAATCGAACCCCTGATGGAATGGAAGGATGGAACCTTGTCCTATCAGGACGTGGAATTCCGGGTCATGCTTGATAACCTCGAAGATATATACGGAAAGAGTTTTGAGGTGATCGATGAAGATCTCCTGGAAAAAAGAGTCAACGTCGGAGTTCCTTACAAGGATTGGGATACGGTCACCGATATGATGGAATGGATGCTGAATATTGAGATTACGGAGATGGATGAAAATCAGGTTAGGATACAAAGAAAGGAAGAGAACTAGACATAAGCTTATTCCCCACACAAATGGTTTGGCAGAACTATTTGTTCAGGTCGCACAGTCCAATTCTCTCTCCTCATCAATAATTAATTAACGTTAAAGGCTAATCAAAAAATGAAGGTACAAATATTTACCAGGAAAAGTCAAAAGACCATACTGTTATTGTGTTGGTTGATTTTGACGCTGTCTATTGCGCTTCCGGTTCATTCACACGCCCTCCCCGCATTGGACAAAATCGATCTGGAAGAAGCATTTCACAGGATCGGGGAGAAGTACAATGCTTATTTTAATTACGACCGGTCCATCGCCTCCAATATAGAGGTGGAATATCTGGAAGATCAACACCAGTCTTTGGATGAGGCACTCTCTTATGTTCTCAGGAATACGGATCTCGGATACCGCATCTACGATGAACGCTACGTGGTGGTTTTTCAGAATAATGTACAGGGTATAGAATCTCTGAAAAACATGATCGGTCATATGCAGGGTCTGGTCAAGGAAAAAGAAATCAGTCAGAGAAGACAGGTCACCAATGCATTGGAACCGATCCGTACGCTTTCTGCTGTTGCGTTGTACAATAAACGAGTGGTTTTCAACACCACCGGAACCGTCACCGACCAAAACGGTGAACCACTGATCGGTGTCAACGTTCTGGTAGTGGGGACCAATCAGGGAACGGCGACCGATTTTGAGGGCCGGTTTGAATTGAATGATCTCGATGAAAATGCCGTCCTGTTGATTTCCTATATCGGATATCAGACTCAGGAAGTGCCCGTAAATGGTAACCCCAACCTATCCATTACGCTGGTTTCGGATTCGCAATTGCTCGACGAGGTGGTCGTCATAGGATATGGTACTCAGCGTAGAAGAGATTTGACGGGCTCTGTTTCGTCGGTTAGCGCGGAAGACATTGCGAGAACCTCGTCCAGTAATGCCATGCAGGCCATGCAAGCCAAAGTGCCCGGACTTGATATTCAGCAATCTGACGGGCAGGCGGGTTCTGGAATCAGCCTCAATCTGCGCGGCAATCGCTCGATATCCGCATCCAACAGCCCCTTGATATTGGTCGATGGGATCGAATATGGCTCCACACTCGATATCAATCCCTCCGATATAGAATCCATGGATATCCTCAAGGATGCTTCCTCCACCGCTATTTATGGAACCAAGGGAGCGAACGGAGTCATCATTATTACGACCAAACGGGGCACCCCGGGAAAGACAAAGATCAACCTCAATGCCTTCGTTTCCTCCAATTCTCCGACCAATATTCCCGGTGTCATGTACGGTACCAAAGAGGTACAGCGGTTAATTGACAAATCCAACTATCAGGCCGATGCAGCCTCCGGAAACTGGGGCGGAAGCAATTTGACCATCGACGATATTCTGACTGAAAGCCTCGATGATGGTACTTCAGAACGCGAAATTTACAACAACGGGTCGTATACCGACTGGCTGGATATCATCCTTCAGAACGGATTGACCCAGAATTATGAATTGTCGGCGTCTGGAGGCAATGAGAAAACCAATTTCAGTTTGTCGCTGGGAACGATGTACGAAGAGGGTCTCATGAAAAATGATGCCCTGGATAGGTACAACGTCAAAACGGTGGTGGATCATCAGGTAAATGATTTTTTCAAAGTGGGCCTCAACGCGCTGTTAACCTACAAAAGTCACGATTCGCGTAGTTCGAGTGTGTTCGGGCAATCGCTGAAAATGACCACCATCACGCGGCCGTATCTGACAGACGGGGAAATCAATGAAAATCCAAATCCGAGATATGCGGCGCATGTAAACCCATTGATGGACGAAATCCCGGGCAATCATCAACATAATATCCAGAGTACGCGGGTGTTTTCAAATGGATACGTAGAAATCAAACCACTGGAGGATCTGGTATTCAAATCGACATTTGCTATCGATCGATCCAATCTTAGGGATGGATTATACCAGGATTTTAAAAGTGTAGCTCGACACCAGTCACCGGGCACTTCCAATATTTCTTCCACCCGGGATGAATTTACCCGGTATACCTGGGAAAATACGCTGACCTACGACGCTCAGTTTGGAAATACTGCCCACGATCTGACATTCCTGTTGGGGCATAGTATGAACCAGAGCGTCCGGGAAAACACCTCCACTTTTGGCGATGCCGGGGCAGAACATTATTACCAAAGTTCATTCTACGATTTGTCCAAAATCAATACGCCGACGACCAGAACTAATTATATCCAGCAGGGGATTTTATCCTATTTCAGCCGTTTGAACTACATTTTCAGGGACAAGTACTTGTTGACAGCGTCCATTCGGGCGGATGGATCCTCTACCCTGGCAGAAGGAAATAAATGGGGGTACTTTCCCTCAGCAGCGGTGGCATGGCGCCTCAGCGAAGAATCCTTCTTATCCACTACGCCGTGGCTGGACAATATGAAATTACGCGCCAGTTGGGGGATTTCCGGTAATGCAGCCATCGGACCTTATGAAACTCTGCAGGCATTGAGCTCTTACCCCATTTATTATTTTCTGGGGAACAAGGATGTGGCTGGAAACATACCAGACCAACTGGGGAACCAGGATTTGAAATGGGAAACCACCAATGCGCTCAACTTTGGGGTCGATTTTGGTATCTGGAATAGCCGGGTGTATGGTAGTATTGATTACTTTATCAGTCACACCTCCGACTTGTTGCTGTACCGGTCCGTTCCGGGCTCTTCCGTCTTTCCCACCGTCATTTCCAATATAGGAGAAACCAAAGGCAAGGGTCTTGAAATCGCTCTGGGTACTTCTGTCGTCCGGTCACGGGATTTTAACTGGGATATCAACTGGAGTTATTCGACCTACAACGATGAAGTGTATAAATTATACGACGGTCTGGAAAAAGATATCAACGGCAATGTGGCTTATATCGTGGGGCAACCCGTGAGCACATTCTACGATTATGAAGCTCAGGGAAATTGGGGCGTCGGAGAATTTGAAAAGTATGTGTCAGATCTCGAAGCGAGCAATGGGGGAGTAACCGCCAATTATATTTCCAGCTACGGCACACCGGGGACCATCAAGGTGGCGGATAAAAATCGGGATGGAACTCTGGACGATGATGATAAAATAATTTATGGCCGAAGCCCTAAGCACATTCTTGGAATGAGCAATACCATTGGTTACAGAGACTTCTCGTTATCGGTTCTTGTGTTTGCCCGTACCGGGGGATACATTTCCTACGGTCTGAATACCCAATTGAATTTTGAATCAGCCAACTGGGGAGATCTGGATTACTGGACCGTAAACAACCTGGATGCTAAATTTCCTAATCCTGGTTCTGTGAGTTCTCCTCACACCAACTACGGAGGGGCTCTGAGGTATGAAAAAGCTGATTACGTGAAAATTAAAGACATTACTCTGGGGTATAATCTACCGCGGGAAATGATTGGTCGAGTGGGTCTGGGATCGTTGAAATTGTTCGGTTCCTTAAAGAACTATCTCACATTTAGCAAAATCGACAATTATGATCCCGAGAGAGGGGGCTCCATCAACTTCCCCTTGGCTAAACAACTGGTTTTTGGAGTCAACATTGAATTTTAAACGAATAAAAGAACCATCAAAATGAAAAATAAATTATACGCTTTGGTACTAATATTGGTTGTGGGAAATATGATTTCCTGCCAAAAAGATTTTTTGAAAGAAGTCAACAAAACCGGACAGACGGCTGATTTGACCTACCAGACCAAGACGGGGATCGAAGGCCTGATCGCTTCAAGCTATTCCTTCGCGCGCGGCTGGTATGGCAAAGAAGCTGGTCTGGGTTTATCTGAAATGGGGACCGATTTGTTTTACTATGGATACGACAACAAGCAGAAATCGTTGAATTCATACAATCTCACCCCGGTCAGTCTGGATGGGAACTCAAGCGACAATGCTTCTCTGGATCATTACTGGGAAATGTTTTACGCCGCTACGGATGTGTGCAACAACGCATTGAAATACATCGCGGAAAATGAAGTCATCAACGAGACGGCCAAAAGTCAGTTTACAGGAGAAGCTTATTTCCTCCGTGCGTTCTATTATTTTCACATGGTCAATATCTGGGGTCCGATTCCGTACAACAGCGAACCGGTATCCACGATATCCACGGATCCGGTCCGTTTGTCTGAAGAAGAAATTTACAGCAATGTTTTGAGCGATCTCGACTTGTCGATTCAGGCATTTGAGGATGCTGGATATACCACCAAGGAGGAAGGTCGGGCCAATTTATGGGCGGCGCGTGCCTTGAAAGCCCGGGTATTGCTTTACGCCGCTTCCTGGCTGGGTGAAACCAGTATATCTACCAATCCCAATTATGCAGGTAAGAACTTGTATTCCCTGGCTCAGGAAGAAGCCCAGGCTGTGATGGGAAGTGGTATAGCTTCCTTTTACGAGAATTACGAAGACACCTGGTCGATGAACAATGAGAATGTTTCCGACAATCAGGAAGCTATTTTCGGAATTACCTATTCTTCGGACATAGCCTCCACGGCCAATTGTATTCCGAGAAGATATAAGACCGATAAATCCGGCCGGAAACTGGACTACAATTCATTGATTACCCGGACCGGATACAGCCGGGGCGGAAGCGCCATGCTGCTCCAGTTCGTGGGACTGTGGAACAACGGGGCTTCCGATTTGGGTGGCAATGGCAAAGAAATATTCGTCCGAGCCTTATCCTCTGAGAGTACTCAATACGTCACCAATAGAAAAACCGGAGAAAGTGTATACGTGGCAGAAAAGTATTCACCTTATAGCAGGGGATTTACCCGCTATCTTCCTTCTATGTATTTGTGGCAATTGCTGGAAGAGCACAGGGCAACTGATCAGCGTACCGAGGCTACATTGCTGGATGCTTATACCATCGCCCCCGGTCTGGAGGGAAGCGCGACGCTGTATCCCCTGATCCAGGACACCGCTATTTTCTATTCCGGGCTGGACGGAGATTCCCCCGAAGGAAAAGCCATGCAGGCCTGGGCCAAAGACCGGTACCGGATCCAGTTTATGACCGGTGGAGATGTGCCGGTTTATACGTCCACTGATCTATCGGAAACTTTGCCTACTGAAGCTGCCAAACCGGTGTCGGATGTATACGGAGATGACCGTTTCAATACTTACAAAATCGGAGGTTGGTGCTCATTTCCTGGTATTAAAAAGTTTTTGGACAACGTGTATGACCCAGCATACCCTACGCACGATATTTCATCTCGGGATGCCATCGTTATCCGGTTGGCTGAGATGTATCTGATCAAGGCTGAGAGTCAGTTATATACGGAAAATGGAAGTTCGGCGATGGCCACCATCAATGAATTGCGTCAGGTTCGGGCCAAACCAGGAACCGATAATACGTTATCAGGTGAAGCGACCCTGGAAACCATTTTGGAAGAACGGGCGATCGAACTTTGTGGCGAACAACAGCGGTGGTTTGACCTGAAACGCACAAAAATGCTGGTCAACCATGTCCAGGCTTACAATGCCCAGGCAGCAGCGAATGTAAAAGATTATCACTTGTTACGTCCCATTCCCCAGGCCCAAATCGATGCGGTGACCAATCTTAGTTCATCCCCTGGAGATGGATTTTGGCAAAATGTTGGATATTAGCAGGAATTTGTAAATGAAGAGTGGTAAAATAAAAAAGTTTTAAGAATGAATATGAATAGAAGATCTTTTCTGGGAGCTGTGAGTATGCTGGCTGCCGGTACCATGTTTACTGTCCCCGGAAGTGCTTTCGGGCTGACCAACCGACGACTGAAAGTGGTTTTGGTGGGGACCGGGGTAAGAGGAACCAGTTTCTGGGGAAAGCGATTGGTAGAACAATACCCCGAAATCATAGAATTTGTCGGATTGTCTGATATCAACCCTGGCCGGCTTGAATACGCCAGGGAGTACATGGGTGTCCAATGTGAATTATACACCGATTTTGACAAGATGCTGACCGAGCAGAATCCTGATTTGATTATCGTGACGACCGTGGATTCTACGCATCACGAATTTATTATCAAAGGACTGGATTTCGGGTGTGATGTTTTGACCGAAAAACCACTGACAACGGATGAAAACAAGTGTCAGGCTATACTGGACGCTGAAAGAAGATCCAAAAAGAACCTGATCGTTGGGTTCAATTACAGGTGGAGTCCTTATGTGACCAAAATTAAAGAACTCCTTCATGAGGGAGTCATCGGAGACATCACCTCCGTGGATTTTCATTGGTATCTCAACAATTATCATGGGGCCAGTTACTTCAGACGATGGCACGGTCTGCGACAATACGGAGGAAGCTTATGGGTGCACAAAGCGACGCACCACTTTGACTTGCTAAATTGGTGGTTGGACTCGGATCCTGAAGAGGTATTTGCCTATGGGGATCTGGAGCATTACGGAAGCAATGGTCCTTTCCGGGGTGAAAGCTGCCGTTCCTGTGATCACAAGAATGATTGCAATTACTTCTACGATATCACTAAGAGCAAACGGGATATGGATCTTTACGTCAACAACGAACAGTACGATGGATACATCCGGGACAATTGTCTTTTCCGACCTGAAATCAATATTTATGATAAAATGTCCGCTCAGATTAAATACGCCAACAACGCCATAGTCAACTATTCATTGACCACTTATTCCCCCTATGAAGGGTACAAAATTGCGTTTAATGGCAGAAAAGGCCGGATAGAAGCATGGCAGGATGTGCCTTACTTTGACAACAAATCGCTGAGCCAGTCAGAATTGCACGCGGCAGAGATGGATCAGGGTGGAGACTCTGCTCTGGACATGGCACCAGTGATTGTGCACAAAAATTTTGAAGACCATTCCGTTGAACAGGTGAAATTTGAAAGAGGGGGTCACGGAGGAGGTGATAAACGGCTTCATGATAAA
>CALEIL010000371.1 GCA_937876435.1 uncultured Bacteroidota bacterium | reverse complement strand
GAGGCATTTTCGGTGTGAAAAATGAGCTGACTCCATTTATTGAATATTTCAAAAGAAACCAGTTCGTCGATTGCCCCCGGCAAAGTGATGAAATAGGTATCATTGAGCCCATCCCCATTGGGGGTAAAAGCTCGCGGCATCGGAATATTCTCACATTCGATATCCTCACTATTCACCACCCGGACGCGGATACTGTCGGTTGCCACGCAATTGCCATGATTGAACGTGGCTTTTAAGGTGGTACTTTCAGAAATGGTGATAGACGGTGCAGGCCCCGTCGACGGGGAAGCTGCTGCAGAAGGAGACCAGGAAATATCTGAGGCACAGGTTTTTGACAACGTAGGCACGAAAGAACTTCCAATGGCTACCACGGTATCCTGAGTCAAAATCTGGTCAACCGGTAAAAGTAATTTCTGAATCTGAAGAGCTGACAACGGCTGGTTGTAAATCGCCAGTTCGTCAATATTTCCTCTGAAGGGTTTATCCAGTGAAGATTTACATAAGCCTTTTCCCAGAGTCAACAGGCTGGAACTGGTGATATCCGTATTTCGCACACCATTGTCTTGCTGACCTATCAATACTCCATTTTCATAAAGTTCTATCGCGGAACCCCGACGTACCAGGGCCAGATGGGTCCAGCACGTCTTGCCGTTCAATTTTACGTTGAGTTTATTCTCCACTCCGGCTCCCTTCATATTGACAGCCACGCTTCCATTTCCATATCGCACAATGATTCCCGTTTCATCACTGCAGCTTTCATATTTGGATAGCAGGACGGTATTGGGGGTGGACGAAGAAGGTTTAAAGTAAAAACTGATGGTGAAGTTATTGGCTTTAAAATATTCGTTGATGTTTCCCTGAAACTGGATGTGATCATCGACGCCATCGAAAAACAGGGATTCCCCGGAAACACCGCATTGACACTGGGCGCCTTCTATGGTCCCGGTTGAATTGTTGCCGGTATCATCCTGCCCATCGCATTGGTCAAATGAATACCTTGCCTTGAGTGCCTGACCCACATCTACCTGAGCCCAGGTACTGGTCAGGCTCATTAAAAAAATCAGAATATAAATATACGATCGCATCAAACTCTCACCCATTATTTACCAAACAATCCACCCAGTCCCGGAGGTATGATATCATTGATCAGCTTTTGGGATTCGACCTGCTCGGCTTCGGTAGCCATCAGTATGAGATCGTTCATGGCCGTCACCAACAAGTCCTGAAGTTGTTCAACGTCAGTTGGGTCAATCCTGGCCGGGTCTATCAGGATATCCAGGATTTCCCTCTTGGCGTTCCCCTTTACTACAACGGCTCCATCCAGAACAGAACTTTCCAGAACGATGGATGCCAGTTTTTGCTGAAGAGCCTCCTGTTGCTCTTCGATGTTTCCAAATAAGTTTCCGAACATTTAGCGTGATTTTAAGTTATTAAAACTGAATTTGACCTGATATATTATGGTCCTCTGCTTTCCCTCCCTTGAAAAATCATCGAAACGATATGTTAAAGACGAAGGTTGTAAGGACCGACGCAAAGTTATATCACTTTTTTCCATCTAATTGAGTAATTTTGTGCTACTTAAAAAATAGATCAATCTGAGATGCCCTTAGACCAAATAGATGTGGACACGCTTGATGTCACCGAAAAAAAGGACGACGAAGGTCAGGAAATGTCTTTTCTGGATCACCTGGAAGAATTGCGCTGGCATATCATCCGGGCTGTAGCCAGTATAATGATCATCGGAGTAGTGGTATTTGTGATGAAAAACTTTGTTTTTGAGAATATCGTTTTCGCTCCCAGGAACTCCGATTTTTTCACGTACAGAATGTTTTGTGCGATCAATGAAGCTTTGTGTTTTTCCCCACCCGACTTCCAGGTACAGGCGTTTAAGATCGAAGAACAATTTATATCGCACATCAAGGTATCCGTTATCCTGGGTTTCATAGTTTCCTTTCCATACGTATTTTACGAAATGTGGAAATTCGTCAAACCAGGACTGTACAAGAAAGAAGTAGTGGCAGCAAGGGGGATCGTAGGAGTATGTTCTTTTCTATTTCTTGTCGGGGTGTTGTTTGGTTACTATGTTATAACTCCCTTTGCGCTGACATTTCTGACCAACTACAACCTGGGGGATACGATCGCACAACCGACCCTGACTTCTTATATCAACAACCTGATCATGTACACACTCCCTACCGGGCTGATTTTTGAACTTCCGGTTGTCATGTTTATGTTGGCCAAGATTGGTCTGATCACCTCAAGTGACCTTAAGCAATACAGAAAAGTTGCATTCGTAGTCATTTTAGTCGTTTCTGCCATTATTACTCCTCCCGATGTCATGACACAGATAATGATCACCATTCCACTATATGGGCTGTATGAATTGAGTATTAAAGTGGTCGCCCGGGTCGAAAAACAGATGGAAGAAAAGTTGAAGGAAGAAGAGCTGAGTTAGTGCACTTAGAACTAATTCCTCCCTACCAGATCAATATTTGACAACTATGAATCATAGCACATCGCGGATCAGTTCATCATTCACCTTATTTTTCAGGTTGTTTGTTCCTATTTTCTGGGCGGTCTTTTTTGGTGCTTTCACTATTGGACTGCTGGTCACTCCTCAGCTTCCAGCGGTGATCGATAATATCTATTTCCGGATAGGCCTGGTGGTATTTTATCTTTCAGGTCTGGCCTTACTGTATTTTACTATTCTTCGTCTCAAAAGGGTAGAAATTGATACTGACTTCGTATACGTGACCAATTATCTCAAAACATACCGCTATCCTTTTCACAACATAGAGTCCATCCATGAGGTAAACCTGGGCATTTTCCAGCTTGCCACGTTTCGTTTTAAGGAAAAAGGAAGCTTTGGTAAAAAAATCCACTTTCTGGAAAGTCGAATCAAAT
>CALEIL010000370.1 GCA_937876435.1 uncultured Bacteroidota bacterium | reverse complement strand
CCTCAAACCCAAATCTTTCAAAAATCTCAGTGCAAAAACCCTCGCAAAATATGCTGAAGTTTTTCAAATTTCGCTGAGTCAACTACAACATCCCTTCGAATAGCCTTAAGATGAAAATAAACTTTACGCATCAGCAATCAGCCCACTGTGAAAATGGTGTCGTGGTAAACTTGCTAAACCATAACGGATTGACCTTGTCGGAACCTCTCGTGTTCGGTATAGGCTCGGGATTGTTCTTTGCTTATCTACCATTCATCAAGGTAAATTTTGCCCCAGCCTTTAGTTACAGGCCAATGCCAGGCCTCATCTTTAAGCG
This sequence comes from uncultured Bacteroidota bacterium, assembly GCA_937876435.1. GTDB lineage: Bacteria > Bacteroidota > Bacteroidia > Chitinophagales > Saprospiraceae > Membranihabitans. Next base: position 5,371 of record CALEIL010000370.1, on the reverse strand, counting down.
AACCTCAAAGCTGCTGGGTTTCACAGCTAGACATCAACGTTTTAAAAATAAAGACCAAGCCTTGGAGGCGCTTGATCAGAAAATAAGAGAAGGAAAACCCGTCGGACTGCAAGTTGGTGTATTCAATTTGAGTTACTTTCCAGATGACTACAGGTTCCACTTCAACGCACACAATTTGGTAGTCTATGGCAAGCAGGGTTCGGAATACCTGATCAGCGATCCGGTGATGGAAACAGTCACTCAGCTCGATCAAAATCAGCTTGAAAAAGTCCGATTCGCAAAAGGAGCACTAGCTCCCCGGGGCCACCTTTACTTTATAGAAAAGATCAATCCAAATTATGACCTATCCGGTGCGATCATCAAGGGCATAAATCGCACTTGCGATGATATGCTCGCTCCCGTCCCCATTATCGGCGTAAAGGCCATGCGTTGGGTCGCGAAAAACATTAAAAAATGGCCAAAAAAAATCGGCGTTAAAAAAACCAATCACTATCTCGGGCAACTTGTTCGAATGCAAGAAGAAATCGGAACTGGCGGTGGTGGCTTCCGCTATATCTATGCAGCTTTCCTATCCGAATCTGCCGACATTCTCGACCATCGGGTATTGAAAGATCGTGCGGCCGAATTAACCGCTATCGGCGACAGATGGCGGGATTTTGCCCTTCAAATCTCCCGGGTCTATAAAAATCGCACCTCGGGTGAGCAGCTCTATGATCAACTCTCAGACCAATTGATGGATATTGCAAACTCTGAAGAAGCCTTTTTCAAGCAATTGCGGAAAGATATCAAGAGTCTGAAATAGTGACTTAGTCATCATCCAACAATGCCTTCACGGCTTTTTTAGCCTTATCCATTTTCCCGACGTTCATGGTGACACTGGTGGCGGCCCAGTACCTTAAGATGGGATCCGGGGATTTCAGATTATTCTCGATGGCATTTTGATCTCCCCGACTCATGGCTTCCACCGCCTCGTATATTGTGGAAATGGGATAATCGCTGTTTCTGCTGTATTGATACAACGGCTGGGATGCAGCGATTTCCGAGAGCAATGCTTCGGGAATAAAACCCACGTCCCGGATTTCCACCATCCAGTCCCGGTTGGCTTTTCTCATACGTTCCAGCACCTGCCTGTAATCAGGGTCCTCCGCCAGATTGTGAATATTGTGGGGATCCGCTTCGGTGTCATACAATTCTTCGATGGGTTTGGGTAGCCAAAACCGGGATTGAACGTCGTTTAGTTTCCCGGCTTCAAATTCCCGCTCCCACGATCCCATGGAAGGCGCCCGCCAAAGGTATTCGATGTACTGGGCATAAATTTTATGAGGAAGAAAATTTCGGGTATAGCGGTATTTCTTGTCGCGGATGGTCCGGCTCATGTCGATTCTCTCATCCATTCTCCCCCTGAAACCCGGGGCATATTCCCTCGGAGCTGCCTCCTGTTCCCCCAAAAAGGCTTTTCCCTGAATGTATTCCGGGATGGACAATCCTGCCAGACTCAGGACCGTGGGGCCAAAGTCAACAAAAGTAACCACCCGATCGGTTCTAGTGCCCGGAGCTCCCGGGGCCAGATGTTGATATTTTTCAGGAAAACGGATGATCAAAGGCACGTGCAACCCGGAATCGTACAGGAAACGCTTGCTCCGTCCTAACACTCCCCCGTGGTCGCTGTAATAAAAAACGATCGTGTTGTCAGCGTAGCCGCTCTCCTCCAATTCCTTCAAAACCTCTCCGACCCGGGCGTCCATTTCCTCTATCTTATCATAATACTGTGCCCAGTCGTGTTTCATTTCGGGGGTCCGTGGATGATACGGAGGTATCGGCACCTGGTCCGGATCATGTTTCAACTTTTCGACTGGCTTGTGAAGGGAACTTTCATGGGAGATCGTTGTATTGAACACCGCAAAAAACGGTTGTCCTTCTTTTTTATTGAGGTACGTGGCCTTGTTGCTGCACTCGTCCCAAGCCAGCGGTATGAGTTCTTCGTCGGATGAGGTATTGTAGTCCGTTTTGGAATTGTTGGTCGTATAGTATCCCGCCTTCTTCAGGAATTCAGGAAAAAACCGCACTTCCTCCGGCAGGGGGTATCGACTCCGCATATGCTGTGTGCCCAATGAAGTGGGATAAACGCTGGTAATCAGGGCACTTCGGGAAGGAGCGCAAACCGGAGCGGCAGCAAAAGCATTCTCATACAAGACGCCCTCGCTGGCCAGTTGATCGATAAACGGTGTCGTTGCAAATTCGTCTCCGTACGCCCCTATCAAAGGGCTGTTATCTTCACTGGTGATCCAAAGAATATTGGGCCGATCCTGTTGGGCCGAAAGGATCGTCACCGGTCCCATAACCAGACCCGTGAGCAGAAGAGTGGTGAACAAGTTCTGCCACCAAATATTCGCCTTGTTCATATGGATTTCATTTTTAATTTATATCAGAAAATAACCTTTCCCAACTATTTATATGGCGTGAATATAATGCATTCCACGACAAATTCGGTCCTGACAATCCCTGCAATTTGGCTGCGGCGCGAGAGTTGCGCTATTTTCTTTCTATTTCAAACCAATTCTTTCCATCCTCATAAATTTCATCGTGGGAAATCGATCCCAGTTCCACCAAAAATTCTGCGATATGGTTCGTCGCTTCTTCGATAAATATCTGACCTTTTTCCGGCGTGGAAAATTGAGGATTACCGACGCCGGTATCCGCGGTGGCCCGTCCCCAAACGCGTTGACTGATGACCTTTCCTTCCCGCATAGCCTGGATCCGATACGGAAAACTAGTCCCTGGACCAGCCTGATCGAGCGGTAGGACCAGTTCAGGGAAAAAATGCATCACCGCCGATGTTTCCAGTTCCCCGGCATGATCCCCGGGCTCCTCGAAAACCGCATCAGCATCTCCGAAGACCCACCAGTTGAGGCTACACACGAATACTTCCGGAAAATCGAGGTAAACCTCGCGGATCATTTGCTTGAAATGATTGCCACCGTGGGCATTCACGATCACGAGTTTTTTGATGCCGTGAAAACTCAAAACCTCCAATATATCCCGGAGGACCATGATCTGGGTCGAGGGATTCATATTCATACAAAACGGGACATCGATCTGGCCCGTATTCACCCCAAAAGGGACGCAGGGCAAAACGATGGACTCGGTTCCCTGATCCCACGCTTTCCGGGCTGATTCGATCGCCACCTCTTCTCCCAGGTAGGAGTCAGTCCCATAGGGCAAATGATAATTGTGCGCCTCCGTGGCTCCCCAGGGCAACAGAGCGATTTGAAAATTCCTTTTCCGGACATCTTTCCAGTTCGTTTCCTTCAGCACGTACGGTCTGATTTTCATACTATATTTTATAATTTTAAAAAATCCATCCACCCCTTCGCTTGCCAGGTAAGAAAACTGGTCCGCCTCTGTTACTCCGGGTTAATATATAAAAAAGTTGTATACAAAGCCAGTTAATTTCTATATTAGGGCGCATTATTAAAACAAATCACCGAAGAATCTGACGAACCATGAAGAAAAACATCTTGTTTATTGGACTTGTACTGGTCCTGCTAAGCCACACTTTGCTGTCCGCTCAAACGAAACTTCCCACCTTTTTTGCGGATCATATGGTCCTGCAACAGCAGGAGGAGGTAGCCATTTGGGGTTGGGATAACTCAGGTAAAAATATTACCGTAGAAGGAAGCTGGGGTAAAAAAGCCACCGCCCGGGCCGACAATTCAGGAAAATGGCAGCTCAATCTTGCCACTCCCTCTGCCGGGGGGCCTTACACCCTGACCATTTCAGGAAGTGATAAAATCACCCTGCAGGATGTAATGATCGGCGAAGTGTGGATCGGATCCGGCCAGTCCAATATGCAGATGACCCTCGCTGGTTATGGCAACCAGCCGATATACGGGGCGGGAGATGCCATTTTACACGCCAACCAGTCCAATATCAGAATGTACACCGCCGCCCGGGTACCCAGCGTAGATCCACTCGACGATCTCCAGGGTACCTGGGAGGTTTCCAGTACGGAGACCGCTCCCGGTTTCAGCGCCGCTGCCTACTTTTTCGGAAGAATTCTGGAGGATGTTCTGGAAGTACCCGTCGGTCTGATCATCACCTCCTGGGGAGGTTCCAAAGTAGAGGCCTGGATGGACGAAGCGTCTCTCCGCGAATCGGGCGTTACGCAGTTTCCTACCGAATTGCCGGAACAAGGTCCGCACGGGACGCCAACACTGCTGTACAATGGAATGATCAAACCCCTGGTTCCGTTTACTGCCAAAGGTTTTCTATGGTACCAGGGAGAATCCAACGTAGGCAATGCTGATCAATACACTAAAATGTTTTCGGACATGATTACCCTCTGGCGCAAGGATTTCAAAAATGCGGATATGCCGTTTTACTTCGCTGAAATCGCTCCTTATGCCAATTATGGTGGTCGTAATTCGGCTTACCTGCGCGAAGCACAACTAAAAACGATGCTCAATCTTCCGCACACAGGGATGGCCGGTACTATGGACATCGGAAACTGCACCAACATCCACCCGGGCAATAAAAAAGACGTGGGCCGGAGACTGGCGCTCTGGGCCTTGTCCCAGACGTACGGTTTGAAAGGGTTCCAGTACAGCGGCCCGATTTACAAATCGATGGAAAAAACCGACGACAACAAAATCATATTGACATTCGACCACGCCGAAAATGGATTTTCTACCTTTGGCCAACCGTTGAAAGGATTTGAGATTGCAGGAGAGGACGGTAATTTTGTCCCCGCCGAAGCTGCTATAAGCCGGGATTCCAAAATTACGGTTTGGTCCGACCAGTTGGCAAAACCACAGGTAGTCCGGTACGGATTTTCGAATTGCCCCGAGGCCACCTTATTTAATATGCAAAAACTGCCTGCCCCATCATTTAGGACGGACGGTTTTTAGTTGTAAGTGGTGAGGTATGAGTGGTGAGTGGTCAATGTTGAAACGTTGAAACGTTGATTCGTTGAGTTGTTGAGTTGTTGAGGCGTTTTTCGGGAGACTATCCGGAATCTTCTCGGCAGCAGTTAGCAAACCACAAACGCGCGCAGCGCATCAAACGCCGAAGGCCAAACCACAAACCACAAACGCCGAAGGCACCAAACGCGCGCAGCGCATCAAACGCCGCAGGGCACCAAACGCGCGTAGCGCACCAGATCTATGAAAAAAATCGGATTACTCTCCGTACTTATTCTGACCATTGTGAGTCCACTATTAGTTGGTGCTCAAACCAGGTTACCCAATTTTTTTGCCGACCACATGGTCCTGCAGCAGCAGGAGGAAGTTGCCATATGGGGCTGGGATGACGCCGGTCAAAACATCTCTGTCGAGGGAAATTGGGGTCAAAAAGCCACCGCCAGGACCGACAA
>CALEIL010000369.1 GCA_937876435.1 uncultured Bacteroidota bacterium | reverse complement strand
CGTGCGAAAAGTAAATGACTGAAGGGTCAACAGGGTCCAGGGTCAACCCTCCGGAATAATTGAGTTCCCGCTGTCGCTCGCCGTGGACGTCTTCCGGAAACCAGGGACCGGAATAAACAATCTTGTGGTCGTGCCATCCGTGGCCATCCCAGCGGGTGTAATAATAATCGTGCTGTTTTACGCGGGGATACCGGGAATAGGCGATAATCGGAAATTTGTTTTCATCCGCCGCGATGTCAAATATCCAGGCCCGGCCGGATGCTTCGGTTGCCTGATAGACCATGGTGGCATCGTCGGGATGGAAGGGTAGCCCGTCCACGTCGCAAATCTTCTGCCCATCTGCTCGCCAGAACGCGTCATTTTCGTAATAACAGTAGTACACCGAATTGGTCGGCTCGACCGCTGGATGTCCATCGGTAAAAACCAGGTGAATCCTGGACTTCCCGTCCGAATAATATTTTACATAGGGTCGATTGTTGATGTCGAGTTCGGGTGAGGTAATCACCACCTGCGGATCGGACCAGGTCTGCCCGTTGTCGGTGGAGGTGATCATATTGGGTTTGAACCCAATCCACCGGCCAAAACTGTAAATCTTGTTGCCTTCTTCTGACAGCTTCATCGGATTAGCGTACGTGTAGGTTTCCCTTTTGTACAGTTCCAGGAGCTCATCAGTTTTGGGTTTGAAAACGACATTTTCGCCAAAACTGGTGATGTCCTGACTCCTGGACGTCGTATTCTGTATAACGCCCTTATCCCCACCGTGCCAGGCAAACTGGGTCAGGATCCGGTGATCGGGCAATTCCAGAAAGGCCGGATTATCGTGATCGTCTACCTGAAGCTCAGGGTAAATGATTTGTTTGGTTATTTTCCCGGAATGGATATTGAGAGAAGTTACCTCTATATCCCCGCTTTTGGTGACCCAGCCGGTGACGATGTTCCTATGTTCCGGATCCCCCGCGTAAATGGCCCGGGGATCGCTGAACCAACACCAGGCCCCGTCTTCGGTTAGGGTTTTGACGGATTGGCCTGAAAGCAGACAAATCGGGCCAAAAAGGAATAAAACCGGTAGTAAGATCTTTTTCATTCACGACGATTTACTTTATGAACCAATATAATAATAATTGTCTACGCAGGAGGTTATACCTGATTTTTTGTAGCTTTCATCCGTAAAAAAACGGTTGAATTTGAAGATCCATATATTATTTCTCCTCGGCTGGATTTCTATTTTGGTATCCTGCCATGGTCCCCGGCAAAGCGTGGTTCCTGAACCCGGTCCCTCAGAAATCTGGTCGCAGATAGACACTTTTTTTGCGCCTCCTGCTCAGTGGGTGAACCAGTACGGTGATTTCAGGTCTCCATTGCTATTTTATAATGGCGACTCTGTCACGACGAAAAAGGAATGGCAAGCCAGACGGACAGAGATAAAGGATACCTGGATGGATATGATGGGGGAGTGGCCAGATCTTATGGAAGATCAAACACTCCAGATAGTCGACAGTGTACAGCAGGACGGATTCATGCAATATACGGTGGAATTCAATTGGTTACCCGAAGAAAAAACCTCAGGCTACCTGCTGGTGCCGGATGGAAAAGGGCAAAAGCCAGCGGTCATCACCGTCTACTATGAACCCGAAACTGCAGCCGGCCTGAGTGATAAGGTGGATCGTGATTTTGCCTATCAATTGACCCAAAGGGGGTTCATCACCCTCTCGCTCGGTACGACACAAGCGACGGCTGACAAAACGTATTCATTGTACTTCCCGGATATTGATCACGCTGAGATCCAACCACTCTCCATGTTGGCTTATGCGGCTGCCAATGCCTGGTACGCTCTGTCTCATCATCCTGAGGTGGATGAAGACCGGATCGGGATCACCGGACATTCATTTGGAGGGAAATGGTCGATGTTCGCCTCGTGTCTTTTTGACAAATTTGCCTGTGCCGCCTGGTCAGATCCGGGAATCGTATTCCAGGATGATCGGCCCAGTATCAATTACTGGGAACCGTGGTACCTGGGCTATCATCCCCGACCCTGGCGCGAAAGGGGTTTGATAACGGATGATAATCCCGCTTATGGATTGTATCCAGAATTGGTGAGTGAGGGATTTAATTTGCAGGAATTGCACGCCTTGATGGCCCCCCGGCCGTTTCTGGTGTCCGGAGGCTCTGAAGATCCGCCGTCCAGATGGGTGCCGTTGAATCATGCTGTGCAGGTGAATAAATTACTCGGATATGATGACAGGGTAGCTATGCAAAACCGACCAGATCACAGCCCCAATCCCCATTCAAATGAGGTGTTATACCAGTTTTTTGACTATTGGCTGAAATAGAACGAAATATGGAACGCAGAAGATGCGGATCGAAATGATTTATGCAGATTTTTTGAAATGGAACGTAGATGACGCTGATCATAATAATCTACACTGATTTTTGATTGTGAAATTATACAGTCTAAGCTATTCAGCGTCCATTCTACCTTGCTCTCCAAAATCTGCGAGCATTCTCTGAGATCTCCGTCATCAGCGTTCTATATCCCTACCCGTGCTCTTCAAAAATCTGTGACCATCAGAACAATCTGCGTCATCTGCGTTCAAAATGAGTTTAAAAATTCTCTATTATCAATAGTCCATTGTCCACTTTCAATTGTTTAATATCCTGGATTTTGAGTCAATTGCGGTGCTTTATTGATTTCCGTTCTGGAGATAGGTAACCAGTACTGGCTGTCCTTCCAGGATCGGTCATCTACGATCGCGTCGGTGTCATAGTGCCAGCGTACTCCGCCATCACTGAAATGTGTCACTTTCATGGAATGAACATTCTTGATCACGTCATCGGCGATCATCCATTTTCGGATCATGTACCAGCGGTCGCCTTCACCGAAAAATTCGATCTGGCGCTCATGACGAAGCCATTCCCGGGCCTGAGCCTGATCACTCGTTACACGGTCCGGTAATCCGGCCCGGTTTCTGACCATATTGAGCGCATCGATGCCTTCCTGGACATCCCCCAATTCGATGGCCGCCTCCGCAAAATCCAATACGACCTCGGCGTATCTGAATTCGATCCAGGCGTTTTCATTGTTAAAGTACTGCCCAACTGTACTTTCATCCATGTACTTTTTGATATAGTACCCTACCTTGGTGCCGTTCCAGGATTCGATCAACCCCTGACGGGTATCAAGGCCTGCGGTTTCGTTTCCGTTTGCAGACAACCAATACCCGGTCTGGATCAATCCAGTGGGATCTATCCCTGCGGCATCGCTGGGGCGCGGCTGCCATTTGGCTCCATCGAACAATATGCTGGCGTAGAATCTCGGTTCCCGTCCGTTGTAAGGGTTGCGTTCCGGATCAGCTTCCAACTCGGCGGCTGAAAACTCCCTGACCAGGTTATCACCCGGATTATACTTATCCCATACGAATGGTGTGCCATCGCTCATCTCAAATTTTCTCACCACGGGTTCCAGCGGATTATTATTCCCCCAGTTGTGGTAGCCATTGGGTCCAAACCATTTGTTTTGAGAGGCGATATTCCCCTGAGAATTCAAGTACTGGACACCCCAGATGACCTCCTCATTCCATTCTCCTTTCTGGGTGAACAGGTTGTAGAAATTGGCAGCGTACGCATCGACATCTTCCTGAGTCATATTGGCCGGTGGATCATCGGTACCTCCCACGAGACCATAGTCGCCAAAATTTCCATCCATAACGGCTTTCGCTGCAGTTTTAGCTGCCTGCAAACGGTCCTCCCTCGTTCCACTTTGGAATGATACCAATGGATCTGAACCCATATATCCCCCATTCATCAATTCACCGGCTGCAAAACTGAGTAATCTGGATTTGAGCGCCGCTGCGGCCCCTTTGGTAGCTCTTCCCTGCTCGATGTCTCCTGTTTCAGGCAAACCGGCGATAGCGGCTTCGATGTCGGCCAGGATAAAGGCTAACGTTTCATCTACGTTGGAACGTTTGATATCCAGGAATTCCTGTCCCAGTTCAAACGGCTGATCAATAAGGATCAATCCTCCGTAGGACCGAAATAGATTGGTGTAATCGAATGCCCGGATAAAATGGGCTTCCGCTTTCATCCGATCCAGCAATGCCTGATCGTTGGCTGTTTCGAGGGGAGTTGCGTCTATATTGGCGAGCAAAACATTGACGTTTTTTATGTTCTGATACAAGGGTTCCCATCGGATGAATGAAAACCGCCAATCACCAAAATGTCCCAATTGGTCAGGACTCATCGTGCCTTTTGCAAAAGTGTATCCTCCCGGCCGGTGGATGCACAATGTTTCATCCGTAGCAGAAGACAGGAGGTCCTCCCGGAGTCCGAGCAATTGATTGTTGTCCCCGCCGATAAAATCGTAACAACGACCCAGATAGGCCTGGACCAGGTTGATATCCTGGAAAACGGTTTCTTCGTTAAATGAATCTACGGCTTGCTGATCCAGGATGTCCTCACACGAGAAAGACCCGATGATCAGGAAGTTTAGTATTATGATTTTAAATAAATTTTTCATGATTATAAATTTTTATCTGTCAGCAAATTGGGTTTAGAAGGTTACATTGGCGCCCACTGCAAAAGTTTTGACAGCAGGATATACCATAGGGGCCCCAATCTCCGGATCAAAATTTTTCTGAGCAGAATGAATCAATAATAAGTTGTTTCCTGAAAAGAATATACTGGCTCTCGTGATCCCCAGATTGCCGAACACATCCCGGGGAATATTGTAGCCAAGAACCAGATTCTTTAACCGGGTATAGGCCATATTGCTCCACCAATATGTGCTGTTGTTATTGTCAAATGACCAATACAGATCGTCCCGGTTATATGCTCTGGCTATGCTGGCATCGGTGTTGTCCGGTGTCCATCGATCATCGAAATGCCACTGGAAGTAATTCCCGGCCTCTCCTCTTCGACCATCCTGAACGTTCATTCGGAAATACTCACCCTGACCCTGTATCAGTACTGATAATGACCAGTTTTTGTAAACACCTGCCAGGGAAATGCCGAAGAAAGATTCAGGGGCATCTGTTTTGTCAAATAAAATCCGGTCGTCGCTGTTGATCACCCCGTCTCCGCTGACATCTTCAAATTTGATGTCACCAGGTTTGGCGTTGGGCCAGGAAGGATAAGACTCGACGTCGGCCTGATCCTTGAAAATTCCAATTGCATTATACAGCAATGCTGCACCAAAGGGATGTCCCGTCCGTTGTTGCCACGGAACGGCCCGTTCGGGTTCATCCATAAATACAACCTTGTTGCGACTCCAGCTGTAATTAGCTGAGATGTCGAATCTAAAATCATCATTGACCACTTTGTGATAGCCACCGATTACTTCAAATCCCCGGTTGTCGACTTCGGCTATGTTTTCATCCGGAAGCTGGAGTCCGGTGAATCCAGGTACCGAAGCGTTTCGCGGGGTCAGGATATCCGACCGGTTGTTGTAAAACAATTCTGCTGTCAGCGAGAATAAGTTGTCCTTAAACTGAGCGTCAAATCCAAGATTTGAAGTGGTTTGCTTTTCCCAGGTGATGTTGGGATTGGCGACTCCACTTTGCTGTACTACGGTTTCTACTGCCTTGGCACTACCCAGCGTCAGCCCGCTGGCCAATACATATTTGTTGACGTATTGAAATGGATCACCCGGGTCCATTCCCATCTTACCGTAACTCGCTCTTAATTTAAAGTAATTTATAAATGAAAGGTTGGCCTTCCAGAAATCCTCCTCGGATGCTCTCCATGCCAACAGGATGGCCGGGAAATTTCCCCAGCGACTGTTTGGGGGGAATTTTAGGGAACCATCTCTTCGGATCAGGAATTCTGCCAAATATTTTTCATCATAATTGTAACTGACCCGCCCGATCCAGGATTTTAGAGAATATATACCGAGTGAACCGGAATTGTCTTTGTCCGTATCTGATCCTGCATTGATGCTTTGCACCAGGTCGGAAATATAATATTTTCGAAAGGCACGAAAATCGTTCCAGTCCTGATCGATTTGTTCATAGGCCCCAAAGAGTGAAAAATTGTGATTTCCCACCTCCTTGATATAAGAAATGCTGGCATTCCCCATCTTCCGGGTAAATTTGTTAAAGTATTCATTCAATTCCGGCGATGAAACACCCCGGGGGGTAGGCGTTAAATCCATGTCGGTGATGTATCCCTGGGAGTTTCGGTTAGCTGTTTCCCATTTGGGGAAATATAGAGTCCAGGGTTTCTGGAATCTTTTTCGATACCCATTACTCAAATCGTAGGTGTAAAAACCACTGATGTGAAGGCCGGGAATTATCTTTGGAGTGATGTCAGCCCGGAAGGTGAGTTGATTTTCAAATTCCTTCTGATCGTCGTATCCCGTTTCCAAGGTCGATGTGACGACAGGATTGTCTCCATACTCGATGTCCGGTCCCGGTAATCCATTGGGCCAAAATGACCATTGGGTAGGAACTAATCGGGTAGATTGGCCAAATATGTCGAAGGCTCCTTTGGTCGGGTACAATTTCCGGTTGAGGAATCCGGCATAATCCACGGATGTTTTAAACCATTCCGTGATGGGCACCTCAATTCTGGCCCTGATGTTGTATTGCTTGTAATTGGTCGATTCCTGTTCGTAGATAGCCTCCTGATTTTTGTATCCGGCAGAGACGTAATACAGCATCCCTTTGAATCCACCGTCGAATGTCAGGTTGTGTTTGCTGGTTCCGTTCCATTTGGCAATCAGGTCATCGACCCACTTGCTGTTGGGATGCTCCCAGGGGTCTTCTCCGCTATAAAACAGAGCGATGTCCTCATCGGAATAGGTTCGGTTCCGGTTTTCATAATCCTGGTATTCGCTCAGCATGGTGGCGTAATCACCGGCGTTGGTCACTTCGGGCAGTATGGTGGGGGTCATAAAACCCTGATAAAACTGGTATCGGAGCCTTGGAAGACCCGATTGACCTCGCTTAGTGGTGACCAGGATGACTCCGTTGGCGGCGGATGAACCATAGATGGCTGCCGAAGCATCCTTCAGAACAGAGATGCTGGCGATGTCGATTGGGTCAATTTCATTCAAATCGCGTCCAGGTATTCCATCAATAACCACCAGAGGTCCTGTGGCATCACCCAATGTAGAACGACCGCGGATTAATATTTTCGCTGCATCCTGACCGGGTTCGCCTGATTGTTGTATGATGATCGAACCAGGTAACCGGCCCGAAATGGCATTGGTGACATCCGGAGCGGGAATGGCTTCTATTTCAGCTCCACTCACTGCGGTCACAGCTCCTACTACATTGGCTTTTTTCTGAGCACCATAACCCACCACCACGATTTCATCCAGTTGCTGTAGGTCTTCACTCATCACAACATCGTGTACCGCCTGGCCGTCTACTTCCACCTCTATGGTCTGGTATCCTACGTAGGAAAACACCAGGACGGCGTTGTCCTCCACTCCTTCGATGGAATATTGGCCGTCAAAGTCGGTCGAAACGCCTATAGTAGTGCCCTTGACTACGACATTGACACCTATAAGTGTTTCGCCGTTGGTATCTTTGACCGTTCCCGAAACGTCTACTTCCGGCACGGCTAACTTGTTGATGCCTGGGATTGTCCCGGCATCCGTAAAAATGGAGGCTCCAACTGGTTGTATCAATCCAACCAGTAACCCCAACAAAATGAATTTACAGGTATGCGATCTCATCATTTATTTGTTTTAAAAAAGTGATAAATATTGGTTTTGTATGTCGTGTTCCTGGGATTCACATTGATTTTGAGTCAAACGCGTGCCCATATAGCGCTTGAGGTTCAACCGTGTGTAAAATCTGCCAGAAACTATGATCGATTCTGAGTCAGTTTATCGTGATAAGAATTCAAAAAAATATCCCATTAAACCATAAATATAGGATAATACTTTGAAATCACAATTTCAAATCAAATATTATCTTAAAAATAAGTTGTTGTTTCCCATCACTTAAAACATCTGTGAAGTAATCAGGTTAATCAAGCGTTAAAATCCATGGGTAAGATCCAAAATTGTAACGTAATCATCCGTTGTAACGCCCTGAATTCCACTGTTATCAGTAAATACCCGCAATTGGATCATAAAAAAATAATCAATCCGAGGTGTCGATTTAAACAATCGGTAACGTTAACTATTTATTGTAATTGTATTATAGATTGGATATGAATTAATCCTGATCCCCTCCAGTCCAATCAAATTCTGCCACCACGGGAAAATGATCGGACAATTCATTGACCACCCCGCTATTGATGACTTTCGCCGATAATGCTTTTGTGGCTAAGTCACGACTGACCAGAATGTAATCGAGGCGTCGGCGTAGTGGTATGATTTCATCAACCCGGAGCCTGTTTCCAGAGAGAATTCGGGTCGGAAAAGTAAACCGTTTTTCTTCGGGGATGAATCTTTGGATCACATCGATGAGGGGAAATTGAAGAAACCTGCCCATGACGCTATAGTCAAATTGGCCGTCGAGCAGATTGACATATTTACCTCGCTCCTCATCCTTTTCTCTGGTATAATCTAATAGACGGTTGTTGGGTGCATAATTATCAGCATCGAATGGCGATAGCGAATTGAAATCACCCAGGACGATATAGTGTGATTGGTCTATCAGGTTATCTTCCATGTATTGAGTGATGGTTCTTGCTTCCCGTTGCCTGATTTCGACATCGTGAGGACTCAGGTGAACGACAAAGAAATCAACACCGTGGGTACTGGCGTGGAGCATCCCGTGCCACAGATTGCCCAGTATTTTCGCTTTTAGAGCGATTGGTTGAGTCGAGGTAAGACCTACCGGATAGCCATTTTCTTTGAGTAAAATAGAGTAGGAATGTCCAAAAGACTGGGCAAAATCTGCCAAAGAATCGGCCGTAAAACCCACCAGTTCCTGAAATGCCACCACATCCGGCTTTTGTGTCCGGATAAATTCAGCCGTTTTTATCTTACGTTCCTGGTCTTGTCCACGTTCGTATCCGTCCAGGATGTTGTATGACATTACGGTGAGGGTTTGGTTCGCTTGACCAAAGAGTGTCCCGTTCAGTAAGGTGGCAAAAGTTACTGCGTAAAAACAGATCCTACTCATTTTGAATTTTTTGATCATTCCCCTAAAATTACAATTTTTAGGTGATATCCGTTACAAAACCTGGGATTGAATCCATATGGGGTTAGCGCATTAGAGTTCTGTTTCATAAATTCTTAATACTTATGACGGATACTTTTTCGCTACGATCTGATAAAAAATAATCTTGCCAAAAGTATCATTTACGTATGGTTCTGAACTATATATATTTGGCGAAGGGGGAAGTAGCAGCGAGTTGTTACAAGAAATATTTTGCAAATTTTATTTCCGCAGCTAAATGGAATCGATCCTTGTTTCAGAAGATTGATGGTGTAATGATGTGTGAAAGCCATAGGCTTGGACCATATGGTAGCCCTCGGTTTTAACCGGGGGGAGAATGGGACAAATAACAAAATGAGATCCGTAGGATCGACACATTTAATGGCCTAAATGTGTCGATCCTACGGATCTCAATTTAGACTGAACCCACAGAACCCCGATTGAAATCGGGGGCTATAATATCAATC
>CALEIL010000368.1 GCA_937876435.1 uncultured Bacteroidota bacterium | reverse complement strand
ATGTGCTGTTCTGGTAATTCATTAAAATTACCGGCAGGCGTGTCTTTGGTAAAGAAATAATATACGACTCCCATGAGTAAACACAAGCACCCCGCCATTACAATGGAATATCTCCAAACGACAGCCTCAGAGACACCAAGAGCCAGAATCAAGCCGGCAAACACGGGCATGCCCAGACGATTGGCCCCTCCTCCCAGATTACCCCATCCGGCTGACGTGGCATTCGCTGTGCCGACCACGTTGGTCGCAAACATCAGTGACGTGTGCACCTGGGTAATGACAAACGAAGCTCCGATGAAACCGGTGAAAAACCGGCAGATCAAAAACTGGGCCGGAGTTTGGGCAAAGCCGGTTAAAATCACGGGGACGGATCCCAGCAACAACAGCCCCGTATAGCACAGCCTGGGTCCGTACCGATCGCACAATTTCCCAATGACCAGCCGCGCAAATACCGTCCCAGTAACTGCCAGTACGGTCGCGTTCCATTTATCAGAAGGTGACATGCCGAGATCATTCACGATTTCCGGTAAAAACGGGATCACCCCAAACCATGAAAAGAAACACAAGAAGAATGCGAAGGACGATATCCAAAACGTTCTGACCGGGATGGTATCCAGCCGAAGCAAATTGAGTTTTGTGGCTTTATAGGATAATTGTGGATCCATTTTTAGATTTTTCATCGTCAAAAGTAAGTATTTATACTTATTTTTATGAAAAATCTACGTATTTTATTACGTTAATGGAATATAGCAGTGTTCCTGCCTCCCGCCAAACCCCCATTGGGAAATAGCCTGGGCGCAATACTTCGATCCAGGCCGTATGGACATCGTATGGTTGGTGAAAATTAAGTGGGAGTGGATGTCATATCCCGCCAGGTACGCAGCGCACTGCACAGTAATCTATAGTACCGTTATTTTTCCTCTTTTTGATTTCCAATTCATTGGGGTTTGTTCCTCCCCAATACAACCATGGCTACTCCTGCAATATTGAAAACCATCGATAGCTACGTAGAATTCCGCACACTCATTACCCATCCAATCCATATTCCCTGGCCACGTTCGTCAATTCGATCAGGTTATTCACCTCCATTTTTTTCATAAGATTGAACCGGTGAACCTCGACGGTTCTTTTGCTGATATTCAAAGCTTCGCCAATTTCCTGATTATTGCGCCCTTTCAATACCTGCATCAACACCTGTTTTTCTCTGTTGGTGAGTTGAAAAGGATCATCCTTTTTAGGTTTTTTCTCCGATCGTTTTTTATCCGCGTTCTCACGCTCTCCAGCGAAATGATTAATCAGAATGGTCGATATATCTCCGGAAAAGTATTTCTCCCCCTGCATGATTTTACGGATGGCTTTTATAAACTCCTCCTTGCTCGATCCTTTGAGCAAATATCCATCGGCTCCGGCTTCTATGGACTGGACCACGTATTCCTCTGAATCGTGCATAGAGAGCATCAGGGTTTTGACTTGAGGATATATTTTTTTGACTTCGCGCACCAATTCAATGCCATTCATACGGGGCATCCTAATGTCGGAAATCAATAGATCGGGACTGTGGTCCTTCAATATTTCCAAAGCCTCGATACCATCCGAAGCTTCGCTGACCACCTTCACTTCGCTGTACTCTTCCAGCAAAGCCCGGATTCCATGACGCACCAGCTCATGATCTTCCACTAAAAAAGTACGTATTATATTCGCCATTTCTGATAGGTATTTCTACCAAAACTAATGATTAATACGTAATTATTGAACAATTGGAATATTTATCGATACGCGCGTCCCTTTGCCTGGCGTGGAATTGATAAACAGGCGGCCATTGATATACTTCACCCGTTCACGCATATAGGTCAGACCCATCCCCCCTTCTCCTTTACCACCCGATGGCACCTTCACCAGATCAAATCCCTTCCCATTGTCGTCCACATTGATACTTAGTATATCTTCGCTGTGTGACACGGTCACTATGATCTGTGATGAATCGGCATATTTGATCGCATTGTTGAGTGCCTCCTGGGTCAACCGGTAAATATTAATTTCCATCAGGGAATCCAGTCGGTGGTCGAAGCCCGTTTTATCGTACAAAAAGATGGTTTTGCCAGTGAGTTTACCCAATTCTTCGGCCAGTTTGGTCAACGCAGGGACCAGACCGTGGTCACTAAGTTCCGGTGGCATCAGGTTGAACGTGGCGGTACGGACACCCTTGATAATTTTATCCGTCAGGATTTTTAAATCACCGATCTTTTCGGCGGTTTTCTCCTGATTCAGAGGGTCTATGCTTTCCAGGTTGAGGCTGAGCGCGGTGAGCATCTGGCCGATGCCATCGTGAATATCCTTCGCTATCCTGTTTTGTTCCTGTTCCTGGTTTTCGATTATCTTACCTGAAATGTACTTCTGGCGGCTCATTTGAGATTCAAATTTTTCATTGGTGAGTCGCTCTATCTCGAGTTGCGCTTCCTTTCGGGAGGTAATATCAACGGCTATGATGAGAATTTCCCAACTGCGATCACCCAGGTGATACGGAATCAACGACATTTGCATCCAGACCACCTCGTCGTCGCCATTTTTTCCTTTCACTTCTCCCTGCCAGTTGGTTCGGGAATTCTGTTGCAACAATTGTTCAAATTGATTTCGGTCAGCCTGTTCGACGAAAATTAAATTCTGAATTTTATAAGCATGGCTTCCGGAACGGATATTGAATTTTCTTGAAAAACGCTCCCCCAGTTCTACGATTTCTCCATCAGGATGAACCCGGGCAAAAAACAAAGTATGATTTATGGCCTGATTGAGGACTTTCAGTTCCCTGACGGATTTATCCTTTTCCTGACTGAGTTGGTCGGCGTTGAGGGCCATCAGTCGGGCTTTTTCCTCCGAAACCAGCAATTGACCCACCACGCTTTTGATTTTAGCAGCCAGGGGCATAAACACAAAAATTACTTCCAGCAGGATCAACAGCAATATAAATGAGGTCAGGAATATTTCAAACCATTTCAGCCGCTTAGCTTTTTGAACCGCCGCTTGTTCCACCTCGTCAACAATAGCCTCCATTCCCAGTAAATAGGTCTCTTCATTCTCGAGTATCGTCTGAATGTGTGGTTGAATTAACTCGGGAGCCGTGGACCCATTTTCAATGAAGGTGACAAGTTGATCTGCCCCCCGGACCATGGAATTAAAAGCCGGATTTATGTCAGCAACCCGGTCCTGAATCGACTCAGAATTATTTCCTGTAAAACCATTTTCCGCTGCTGTGGTGACCAGATTATTGTGAAAAGTTTTCCACTCGGTCGTCGTTTGTTGGATGGACTCCGCGAGTTGCTGGAATTGAAGATCGGACTCTGCCACCATCAATTGAAGGGCCTCCTTGGACAGGCGTTGACTGAGCATTCTCTGACGGCCGGCGTTGTTGACGTACGTGGAATCGCTGGTCAGATTGTCCAGGAATCGCTGGATAGAAACCTGACTCACGATGACCGCAATCGCGATGGCTGCCATGGCGATTACAAAATGACGTCTTAGGTTGCTGAATGCATGCCTGTCCTGGGGTGGGTGAGAATTTGCTTCCTTAAGATGATTGGTCATGTGGCTCGTTGTCAGTGATCGCAGCGTATTCCGTCAAAAGGACGTAGACGGACGTCTATCTTCCTTCTACGCAATATTCATTTATTCCGCAAATCCAATATACACCTTTTCGTTTTCAATCCGAACCGGATAAACCGCGATGTGTAAATCTTCCCCGGTGAGGCTGGAACCGTTTTCCAGAGAAAATGTCTTTTTGTGCAATGGGCAGGCTACTTTGGGGATGCCATTTTTATCTCCGATCATACCCCGGGAAAGGACCATTTCCAACTTATGCGGGCATAAATTCTGACAGGCGTACCATTTGTTGATCCTATGAAACCGAAAGACAGCTATCTGCTTTTCTTTGTATTTGACGCAGGCACCTCCATCCACCGGAAAATCGACGACATTTCCTGCATAAAACCAATGGACGGTATCCTGCACTGTAGTGGTTTTATAATGTTCCAGCAATTCTTCCATAGCGTATATTATTTCCAGGCTTTGGGCATTTTTTGATCTCTCATAGGGACAAATTCGATCGTGGGATCGGCTTCTTCCACGTTGACAAAATGTCTGAATTTTTTCATCATTTCCTGATCTTCAATGGCTTGCTTCCACTCGCAGACGTAGCTATCCACCAACTTCTGCATATCCGTTTCCAGTTCCTGAGCGATTCCCAGGCAGTCCTCGATGATCACCTTTTTGAGGTATTCTATCCCTCCGTCGAGTTTTTCGAGCCAGGGGGCGGTCCTGGTGAGAGGAGGAGCGGTCCGGATGTAGTACATCAAAAACCGGTCGAGGTATTTGATGCAGGTTTCGCTATCCAATTGTTCCGCCAATAGGATCGCGTGTCGGGGTTTGGACCCTCCATTGCCACACACGTAAAGGTTCCAGCCTTTCTCCACGGCGATCAATCCGAAATCTTTGCCCCGGGCTTCCGCGCATTCCCGGATGCAGCCCGAGACACCCCCCTTGAGTTTGTGAGGGGAGCGCAGGCCCCGGTATCGTTCTTCGATCCGGATGGCAAAACTGACGCTTTCGTGCATTCCAAACCGGCACCAGGTGGAGCCGACACAACTTTTGACCGTCCTCAAAGACTTGCCATAGGCGTGTCCGCTTTCGAAGCCGGCGTCGATTAATTCTTTCCAGATCAATGGCAACTGATGGAGCTGGGCCCCGAATAAATCGATACGCTGGCCACCGGTAATTTTGCTGTACAGGTCATACTTTTTCGCCACCTGCCCCAGAACGATCAACTTCTCAGCCGTTATTTCGCCCCCAGGAACCCGCGGAACCACGGAGTACGTTCCATTTCGCTGAATATTGGCGAGGTACCGGTCATTGGAATCCTGGATGGTTTCCTGTCTGTTCGCCGTTTCCATGTAAATACTGGCAAACAAAGAAGCGAGCAAAGGCTTGCACACTTCACAACCGTGCCCTTTTCCATATCGGTCCAGCGCATCGTTGAAGGTTTCTATCTTATTGATTTTTATGAGATCAAACAACTCCTGCCGGCTGTATTCGAAGTGCTCACAGATCACAGATTTGACGTCTTTGCCCATCGCCATCAATGTTTCGTTGACCAGATCAAGCACCAAAGGCTTGCAGCCACCGCAACCCGTCGTGGCTCTGGTTCTGCTGATGACATCGGACACGTTCCCGCATTCACCACTTTCCACGGGCCGACAGATGTCCCCTTTTGAAATGCTTTCGCACGAACAAATCTGGGCCGTATCGGGTAAATCGAGCACGCTGCCCAACGCGAAGGACTGTCCACCACTGACAGGCACAATAAGGCATTCCGGATTGTCCGGCAATTTCATTTCGTTGAGATACAATTGAAACAGTCTATTATACTCCTCCGTATCCCCTACCAGGATCCCCCCTTTTAGCTTATTGGATGTCGGATCGACATTGATTCGCTTGTAGATCCCCACGCTTTTATTCTGATATACGATGGGCGTTACGGTATCACTATCGGCAAAGGGATCTCCAAAGCTGGCGACGTCGGTACCGATCAGTTTCAACCGCGTAGACATATCGATCGCATCCGGCATAACCCGGTTTCCACCGGTAATCTGATCCACGGCTACTTCGGCCATCGAATAGCCGGGAGCCACCAGGCCGTAGACTCCCCCCTGATAATGAGCGACCTCCCCAATGGCATAAATGGACGGATCGGAGGTCTTCATCGTGTGGTCTACCAGGATTCCCCCGTTGGTACCTGACCGCAGCCCGGCCGATATACCCAGTTCGTCCCGGGGCCGGATTCCGGCGGAAACCACCAGTAAATCAGTCTGCAATCGGGAATGATCAGAAAATACGAGGGCTTCTGCCGTTTCATCGCCGTGGATAGAATTGGTCATTCTATTCAGATGAACCTTGATGCCCATTTTTTCGATGGTGAACTGCAACATCTGACTGGCGGCTTCATCGAGTTGTCGCGGCATAATCCTCGGCGCAAATTCCACCACATCGGTTTGCAATCCGAGTTCTCTGGTCGCATTGGCTGCCTCCAAACCTAGCAAACCGCCCCCCAGTATGGCTGCTCTGGGATGTCTTTTTAATTTTTTAATCCGATGAGCATAATGCCGGATGGCTTCCAGATCTTCGATGGTCCGGTAAACGAATATTCCTTTTTTATCCAGGTTTTGAATCGGAGGTATGAACGGTTTGGATCCGGTGGCCAGCACTAAGTAATCATACGTATATTCTTGATTTTTGTGATCGATCACTTTTTTTTCAGCCCGGTTGATTTCGCTGATCAAAGTCGAAGTGAGGAGTCGGATATTATTCTCCTCGTACCAGCCGGGCTGCGCCAGGGTCAGGGAATCTGCGTCCTCATTGGAGAAATATTCACTCAAATGAACCCGGTCGTACGCTACACGGGACTCTTCTCCGAATACAATCAATTCAAAATCTTTTCTAAAAGGAGAGGCCACCAATTTTTCGCAGAATTTGTACCCCACCATTCCGTTTCCGATCACAATTAGTCTTTGCATAAGTCAGGTTTTACAATGATCAACTACGTATTGATGGGCAAATATAAGTATTTATACTTAGTTTCTGTAAAATTAGTCGTTAAATTTTGTAAACCTCCCTGAAGAGTACGTATGCTAGTGCACGAAAATCTAAATACATATCATGTTTTTCTTCATCTTTTTTGACAT
>CALEIL010000367.1 GCA_937876435.1 uncultured Bacteroidota bacterium | reverse complement strand
TGTTTAATCCATTTAATAAGGCGAGCAATCTTTCATTATAAGATCAAAAAGTTGATTTTGTGAAGTACATTGGAAAAATGGAAAAGGAAAATGTAATCATCAGATAACCAATGCATTGTATCGATATCTTATGCCGCATATAATTTTATATAAATGAAATTTTGGTTGGGTGATGAGGCCGAAAATACAACTCATAATCAAAAATATCGGTAAAAAAATCAAATAAAAGTTATAAATTTATTTGTGTCCTGTCTTTTTATTAGATTAGCTGCTATAATATCGAAGTTGTTTGATGTCGAGGAATTTGGAACCTTCTCCATGAAGAAAGTCGAAATGATCCGGGTATAGTTAATAGCCAAAGCTATGATTTTACGCATAATATTATATTTTATACTTGCTTGTTACATTTCTATGTTTATTACAACTTCCTGTGAATCTGATATTGGCAGTAAGGATTTTCTTAGAATCCTGGACTTTACTACTGTAGAAGCGAAATCGGTAGAGCAAGGAAATTTCTCCATTAACATACTGGATTTTTTAAACGGTCCGAATCTGGTTCAGGATCAAATCCTATCCTTAAAAAAGTCGGAGGGAATATATTATATATTAACTATTAATCAGGGAGCTATGATGTATCGGATGGGCCAGAATGATTCATTGTACTCCTTGACAAATTACGGGAAAGGACCAGAAGAAGTCATTTACCCTTCGGACATCGGAATCAGCTCACAGCGTAATTATATAACCATCACTGATCCGGGAAACAGGAAATTAGTTACATATGATAAAGAAGGGAAATTAATAAAGGAAATCATTGTAAACCAATGGGTTAAAAATGGAGCACTCATTAATGAATCTGAGATGATATTTGCTGGAATTACCAATGGTAGCGGGATGTCAGAATCTGAAATGAACTTTAAGGTCCTATTATTTGATTCCAAAGGTACAGTGATAAACCGATTTTCTAGGTTTTATCGCCCTTATCAGGCTGGAATGGGGAATGGATTGAATTTGTATAGAATCGATGAGAATACATACGGATATTATAGTATGTTTACTAATAATATTTATAGATTGAACACAGAAGGATTAGAACCTTACTTTCAATTTAATCTTAGCAAACCCATTTTACCAGATTCCCTAATATTCCCCCAGATAAAAGGTGAAGTAGGTCTCGATGAATATGTGTATTTTTTAAGTTATTTTGAAAGCAACGATCATTTAGTTCTGACCTATGAACTGGACAGAATAAAATATTGGTCAATATATGACAAACAAAATCAATCCATACAAAATTGGTTTATAGATCGGAAGGAGGAATGTGGTACCTGTAATAAAATTAGAATTATTGGAATAGATGGAAGTAATCTTTTTGCTGTAGTAAGCAGTCAAATGTTAGAGCTTATTGCCGATGCACAATTAACCGATTCTCTAAAAATCACCATCAAAAATTATGAGTATCAGGATTTTGTAATTAAACTTGAAATATAATGTGGAACTGCAAGTTGGTTTTATTGTCGCTTTTTATTTTCAATTCGCCTGTTTTGATGTGGTGTCAAAATAATTTTATAATCATACCGGGAGGTAAATTTACGCCATTGAAAAATTGGGAATTTGATTCGGATGCTGAACAAATTACGTATACCGTAAATCAGTTTCAGCTTTCAAAATATGAGACCACCAATGAGGATTTTGTCCGATTCTTAAATGCAGTTATGCCAGATTCCACTGATATGGCACTGTTTTGTTGTGGAGTATTACCTCCAGGGATAGTATACGATAAAAGTTCCGGTAAATATAACTGCACTCCTGATCTGGAAAATTATCCTGTAACCAATGTATCCTGGTTTGGGGCCAGGGCATATTGTAAATGGCGAGGAGGAAGATTGCCTACCGATGTGGAATGGTTCTATGCAGCGGCAGAAGGGAAAAGTTATTTTCCATATAAGTACAGTGGTAGTAATACAGCCAGTGATGTGGCTGTTTACAATAATCGGAGACCATCTGAGGTAGGAACAAAAAGTCCCAATTTTTTGGGATTGTATGATATGTCGGGGAATGTTTCCGAATGGATAGAGAATGGCAAGGATTCCTGCGTGATTTGCAAATTCAGATCTTTTGTGGACAAGGATTTGAGGATGGCCAGTAATGGCAACTGGAGATCCTTACAGGACATTTTTCTGAATTTAAATACATTTGGCATTTTCCGGCTTTCCAATCAATGCAGCAATGACGTTGGATTTCGCATGGCCCTGAATTGACGATCTTTACGACTGAGCGGTGTAACTAGTGCGCCTGGATGACAGGGCGTGCGACTCTAGTGCGGACGATTCTGCCACGAACTCCTGAAATGGGCCAACGGGGGTTACAAATACACTTGTGGAGGAACGGGTAACAACTGTCCTGGAAATGATGATTGCTAAATGGTCTGATATGAAAATTATGTGCAAAGATATGGTGACCAGTATGCTGGTGGCTGTATCTATTATTGGTTGTAGCTCCAATGCCGATCATCCCCATACATTTTTGGCCGCCACCGAGCATAAGGTAGAAGTTATCTTTGAACCATCCGGGCCGGATCACGAAAAAGTAATACCCCTACACTCCATTTTTGATAAAGAAAGCACAACGTTTATTTCTTTAAAATCCAATCAGAATGGAGATGGACTACTTGAAATTCCGACCACTTTTACTCCTATCGACCAAAGTTGGCTGGTGTTTGATCCATTTAATAAGACGAGCAATCTTTTATTATATGATCAAAAAGGTGATTTTGTAAGGTGCATTGGAAAAAAAGGAAAAGGGCGGGGTGAGTATATCGAAAGTGGGCACTGTCGAGTAAACTACGAGAAAAAAAGAAT
The DNA here is from genome assembly GCA_937876435.1 of uncultured Bacteroidota bacterium. Classification (GTDB taxonomy): domain Bacteria; phylum Bacteroidota; class Bacteroidia; order Chitinophagales; family Saprospiraceae; genus Membranihabitans. The sequence continues at coordinate 4,081 of CALEIL010000367.1, read as the reverse complement.
TGAAGTTGTTGATGGATCCAGAAATCATATTGTGTTCTATGACTATGGCGGGCAATATATTTCTTCATCGCAACTTCCCATGATCTTTACGGATTTAATATATGATCCTTCCTCTGCTGGATATTACCTATATACTTTGGATAATTACAATACAGGATTTATGCCTGCCTACAGTCTCGATAAAGATTATGTGATCGTAAAAGCTGATGGTGAGTTTCAACCCATTCATGGGATAGAAGAGATAACACTAGACCAAACCTCGAATCCGTATCGAAACAATGGCAACAAGTTGTTTTATTACCAAAAATCGGTTGGGTTCATTAATAACTATAGCAATGATCTGTACCTTATACAGGAGGATGGCATTCAAAATCTTGTCTCCTTTGAATTCAATGGTGTAAAATTTCAGCCTAAAGAATACATTAAAAATGCTGATGGAATAAGGTTTTTGAAAACTCTGGAGAATGGATTTAGTTTTGTATCCGATCTATCCATTACCAATAGCCATATAGTCGAGACTATTTCGGTTTCTTCTGAAAATCCGTCTCGTAAATACGATGATATATATCTTTTTTATGATATGAACAGCAAAGATTTACGAGGTGTACAGTGGTTTGGAAGACAATACTGGAACGTTTGCCTTGCATAGAATTTACCTATTTGATCAACCGTTTGATTACGAGGCCTACGCGGTGATACAACCAAAGTCTATCGAGGAGATGGAGGAAACCAACCACCCTCGTCGTCAAATGATACTGGATATGCTGGAGCAAAATAACAACAATCCCATATTGGCTTTATTGAAATTTAAGTAGTAGGAAAAAGAGGTCAAACGAGCATCAAATGGTAAGGCAAAATAATAGGTTTTCGAGTAAGCGTAATGATGCAGTAGGTTTAGCTGCCACCTTTCTGGCGATGTTCATATTTGGATTTTAATTTCGGTATATGTACGAATATTTTGCATTATTTATAATAATTGGTTTTTCGGGGTGCAATTATAGTCATCCCGAAAATCCAAAATCAGTATCTGGTCATTCCATTTTCGTGGATTACAATACTGAAGAGACTATTCCTGTGTCAGAGTTAATAGAGGATATCAGATACATTCCTCTTGACTCGAACAAGTTGATTCACGAAGGTGGCGTTATCAAAAGAGTGCTGATTCAAAATAAAAGAATTGTTATTCTTCAGTCTGGCGCGGCATGTGGATGTTCTGAGCTAATACTTTTTGATGAATTTGGCCGATACATTAAGACTGTTGATGGATACCATAAAGGAAGTGATGGATTCCCGTGGGCTATGGATGTGACCTATGACATATCGAGAGATAGATATGTAGTTCTGAGTAGGAACCCTGGAAGAATTGTTGAAATTGATACTGACGGCGCAGTCGTAGGGGAGAAGTTGTTACCATTTGATGGAGTGTATATGGACCTTTATTATTTCGGCGATAAGTTTCTGTTCTTTTCAGACAACGCATCGGTGGGTCAACCCCTCAAAAGGAATATTTTGATAACCGATAGTCAATTCACACCGATAGATGAATTCGATCCTATAAATCACATAAGGCAGAGGGGCCATTCAATAGATAAGGATAAATTGAATTTTAATTATGCGACAAATACGTTTATTTACCATCCTTCTCCCATCCTGGATTCGATTTATACGATTGATGCTAATGGTGATTTTCAGGTGTTTGGTAAAGTCTTTAAAAGTCATAATTTAAGTGACGCTGAAATGAAGGTGATTGAAAGCAGTGAATCGCCTACCTTTACTTTGTTATTCGAAACTGAGGGAGTATATGAAAAGACATCAATCATCCGAGAAATTCACAGGGCAGGGGAATATCTTTTGATTCCTACGATTTTTAGGGATGAGATTTATTACACGTTTTATTCAACGGAATCCAGGAATTCTGTTACTGTAAAACTGCAAAACGAAACTATTTTTAGGTGGCCAGTTTCAACCAGTCAATTAGGTTTCTTTATTCGGATTTCTGCATTTAATTTCATGGATTTAGTGGAGAGTGAATTGGATTCAATGAAGGTGTCTAACAACCAATTTTATCGAGAAATGAGAGATCTTTATGGTCGAACAAAGCCTTCTGATAACGCTATTATCGCACTGTTTGACTTTAATGAATCTACCATTCAAAATTACCTGACCCAAGCATCGGCTGGAAAAAAGGTTAATTAGGGTCTCCTCATAATCTCATAAAGGCCTAATATTTAGCCTATTAACCTTCGTAATTGTTTGTTTTAGCGAAAGGTTATTGAAGTATATATGCTATAACTTTGCATATGGTACATTATATTTCTCCACATCAGAGTAAAATTATAGAATGGGCCACAAACCTGCTCAAATTCGCAGAACTTCAAGGATACATTTTCTGAATTTCTGAATATACCCTCTTTATGGAAAGTTCAACTCCTTCAGAGTTGAGATCCCGCGAGATATCAATCCCCCCCGTTGCCACGGGGGGCTATTGATATTCAACCCTTTGCCAGAGGCCCCGTATGGGCAGGGTTGGCCAGTGCGATAAATTTTATTTTCATATTGGTTTTTAGGATATGTCGCAATATTGACAAAATTATTAAATCAGGGAATGGTAGCACGCATACAATGGGTTTATAACCAACCTGATGAAAAAGCGGAACTCCCTGGTTTTAATTTTGAATTTATGAGGAAACCCTATATATGTAGCCAATTTCAACAGAGGGCTACAAGATGGCCCGTTAGCAACCTGGGCTTTGCAGGGTATTGGGAACAAAAACAGTTTGAACTTCCGTTTGATTTGCTAATTTGCACACCCACATGAAGGAGGAAATATCCAATAATACGCCGGTTCAATTGCAGTCCTTGACGGTTTACAGCATCTTATTTGGCATCAGCTTGTCCCACATGCTCAATGACATGATTCAGTCGTTGATCCCTTCCATTTATCCGATGCTGAAGGACACTTTCTCCTTAAGCTTTACCCAGATTGGCCTGATCACCCTCACCTTCCAATCGACCGCGAGTATTTTCCAGCCTTTTGTCGGAAGATTTACTGATAAACACCCCCAACCATTTTCCCTGGCTACCGGGATGGGAGTGACCCTGGCAGGACTCATATATATATCATTTGCAAACAGCTTCACGGCCGTGTTGATTTCTGTGGCACTTATCGGGTTCGGTTCTTCAGTTTTTCATCCCGAAGCTTCCAAGATTGCCTACCTGGCTTCGGGTGGTAAAAGAGGCCTGGCGCAGTCCATTTTTCAGGTGGGCGGCAATTTTGGGACAGCGATCGGCCCGCTACTGGCGGCATTGATCCTGGTCCGGTATGGCCGGAGCCATGTCATTTATTTTGGAATTTTGGCTGTAATTGCGATAGCTGTGTTGATTTATGTAGGTCGCTGGGCCAGAGGGCAGTTTCGCGAGATAAAAATTCACCGGTCGAGGAGCGTCGAAAATCCACCGGTGCCCGTATTTTCCCGAAGGACCATCAACGTATCTATAGCCATATTGCTCGTACTGATATTTTCCAAGTACATCTATCTGGCCAGTCTCACCAGCTATTACACGTTTTTTCTGATCGAAAAATTTGAGGTCAGCATCAAGGCTTCCCAACTCTATTTGTTTGTTTTTCTGGCGGCTTCAGCGGCGGGTACCTACCTGGGCGGACCGCTGGGTGACCGATACGGCCGGAAATATGTGATCTGGTTTTCAATTCTCGGCACGGCTCCATTCAGCCTGGCTATGCCCTATGCCAATCTGTTCTGGACGGTGCTACTGAGTGTACTGGTCGGCTTTATTCTGTCTTCGGCCTTTTCAGCTATCCTGGTGTATGCCCAGGAGCTTATGCCCGGGAAAATCGGCATGATTTCCGGGTTGTTTTTTGGCTTTGCCTTTGGTATAGCCGGTATTGGTTCTGCGTTATTGGGTATTCTCGCAGATGCCCGGGACATCTATTTTGTGTATCAACTCTGTTCTTTTCTACCCCTCATCGGTTTGATCGCCTGGAAATTACCGGCTATGAATCGTCACCGAATCGGCGTATCAGGGTGACATATCCTCGAATGATTCTTAAATCTTTATCCTG
>CALEIL010000366.1 GCA_937876435.1 uncultured Bacteroidota bacterium | reverse complement strand
GAGCCTTTTGATGTTTCCCCTTATGCACAGGAAATGTTTGAATACTTGGTTCGTAATCCGATTTGTCAGGAACTGGGACGGAAATTTAAAATTTCGTTTTCTGCAGCTGAAGACGATGATTACTACAGCTACATCAACGATATCGGACTGATTCCCAAGGTCAGAATAGTAGATGGTCAGGAGGTTCATGGTTTCAAGGTTCTGATCGCCGGTGGTCTGGGAGCACAACCCAATCACGCCGATCTCGTCCACGAATTCCTTCCTGTCGATCAGCTTATTCCTTTTACGGAAGGATTGATCAGGGCATTCGACCGGTACGGTGAGCGTACAAAGCGAAACAAAGCCCGGATGAAATATCTGATCAAGGATGAAGGAACGGAAGGTTTGCTTCGGCTGGCAGCGGAAGAAAGAAAAGTCCTGCCTTTCCAGAGTTTCCCACTTCCTTACGTGGAACAGGAAGTGGAACCCGCTGATCCTGACTTCGAAATTGATTTTTCAGATCCGGAATTCCGCACCTGGTTTTCTGCCAATACCACGAGACAAAAACAACCGGGATATTATACCGTGGGGCTCAAAATACATAACGGAGATATTTCTACCGAGAAGACGAGGAAATTGTTGCAGGTGATGGAGTCATTTGATCTGGATGATATTCGTTCCACGATTCATCAGAATTTTGTGATCCGGTACGTGAAAGCCTCCCATTTGAGAGCGCTGTTTTCTGAACTAAAAGCTCTGGATCTTACTAAGCTGGGTCCGCAGGGTCTGGGGAACATCGTAACGTGTCCGGGAACGGATACCTGCAATCTCGGGATCGCTTCCAGTATGGGATTGGCTACCAGACTGACCGAAGTGTTGGAGGAGGAGTACCCTCATTTACTGGCGTCACAGGATGTGGACATCAAAATAAGTGGTTGTATGAATGCCTGTGGCCAACATTCCATTTCAGCGATTGGATTTCAGGGTATGACCATGCGGATCGACAAAAAAGTAGCACCGGCGTCTCAGGTTCTTTTGGGTGGCAGAAATTTTGGGAATGGAGAAGGTCGCTTTGCGGATAAAGTGATCAAAGTACCGGCTAAAAAAACGGATGAAGCATTGAGACTGATTTTGAATGATTTCCTGGCGAATAAGGAAGAAGCAGAGCACTTTACCGACTACTATCTCCGCCAGGGCCAGGACTACTTTTATCAGTATCTGAAACCTCTTGGCGAAACCTCCGATTTCCAGGATGAATGGTTCCAGGACTGGGGTCGCGAAAAAGATTATATCAAGGCGATCGGTGTGGGTGAATGCGCCAGCGTAGTGATCGATCTGACTCTGGTATTGATCGATGAGGCCGACGAACGACTGGGCAGAGCCCGTCATGAGCTGGAACTCAATGAATACGCCCGGGCGATCTATCATACCTATACGGCGATAGTCCATCTGGCCAAGTCAATTCTGATCCATACCGATGCACAACTCAATACCCAACAACGGATCATAGATGCATTTGATGATCACTACGGAGATCTGTTGGATCACAAAGAATATTCGTTTAAAGAACTGGTACTGGCTATGAAAGAGTACGAGCCATCGGAAGAATTTGCCACCTGGTACCTGGATGAAGGAGAACAACTGAAAAATATTATTCTTGAATATCAAATAGCACACATCGATGCGAAAGTATAAAACACCCAAACTGACTCTCGTAGGGGGAGGACCCGGTGATCCGGGGTTGATCACGTTGAAAGCCATTGAAGCATTGCAATCCGCAGATGTGGTATTATTTGATGCCCTCGTCAACAATGAACTTCTGAAATACGCGCCCAATGCTCAGAAAGTATTCGTGGGCAAAAGAAGAGGATGGAGCCGATATTCTCAGGACGAGATCAATCGACTGAACGTGAAACTGGCGCATACCTGTGGATCTGTCGTACGCCTGAAAGGTGGAGACCCTATGGTTTTTGGCCGGGCTCAGACCGAGATTGATTACGCTGAAAAACACGGACTGATCGTGGAAGTAATTCCCGGAATAAGCTCGTACAGTGGAATCGCAGCATATAATAAGGTTCCTATCACGGAACGCGGAACCAGTTCCGGGTTTTGGGTGTTGACTGGTACTAATGCTGATGGTCATTTGTCCGATGATATTCGTTTTGCGGCCCAGTCCAGCAGCAATATCCTGATCCTGATGGGTACCCGAAAGCTGGGACAGATCGTCAATCAATTTTTAGCGCACCACGATGAAGACTATCCGGTAGCCCTGGTTCAAAACGGAACTTTACCTTCTGAAAAGACGGTAGTAGGCCAACTATCCAATATTGAAAGACTGGTAGAACAGGAGGGGATTCAAAATCCTGCTGTCATTATTATAGGTGAAGCTGCGCGTCACGTACGGCCGGGAGTTTTCCGGGAATATGCTGATCAGGAACAATTATTGCATCAGAAAAAGATTGGATAATGGAAACGACGAATACTTTATTTCCCATATTCCTGAGAGCTGATCGATTGAAGATATTGATCGTAGGTGGTGGGAATGTGGCGGAGGAAAAATTGCATTTTCTTTTTAAAAGCAGTCCCGATGCCCACGTGACCCTCGTGGCTCCCGAAATCTCAGAAGTCGTAATGGGGTATGCGGGACACCATGATATCACGTTTCACAAAAGGGAATACCAATCCCAGGATATAGAATTTGGTGATCTCGTCATTGCGGCGACCGATATCAAAGAATTGAATCAAAAGGTTCGTCTGGATACCCGTGCAGCCGGGAAGTTGATCAATGTGGCGGATACCCCTGATTTATGTGACTTTTATCTCGGAGGGGTGGTAACGAAAGGTGATATCAAAATCGCCATTTCCACCAATGGCAAGTCTCCGACCCTGGCGAAAAGATTGCGACAGTTGCTGGAAATCAATCTTCCTGATGAACTTAGTGTACTTGCCGATCATTTAAATAAAGCCAGACCCTTGTTTGGAAAGGACTTTAAGAGAAAAGTCGAAAAATTAAATTCATTAACCGAAACTCTAATAGAGAATTGACATGATACAGACAGAAGTATTGATAATAGGCGCAGGGCCCGTCGGATTGTTTACCGTTTTTGAAGCTGGTTTGTTGAAATTACACTGCCATTTGATCGATGCGTTGCCGATACCGGGTGGCCAACTCAGCGAGATCTATCCCAAAAAGCCCATATACGATATCCCAGGTTATCCGGAAATTCTGGCGGGTGACCTGGTCGATAATCTCCTCAAACAGATCGAACCATTTAAACCGAGCTATACGCTGGGTGAAAGAGCGGAAACCATCGAAACGGACGGAGAAGGCCAATTTATAGTGACGACCAACGAGGGAACCAAACACCGGTCTCCGGTGGTCTTTATCGCTGGTGGTTTGGGTTCGTTTGAACCGCGAAAACCCCCGATTGATGCGCTTCCGGGCTTTGAGAATAAAGGAGTCCACTATTTCGTGCGAAATCCAGAAGTATTCCAGGACAAGGAGATCGTAATTTCCGGTGGTGGTGATTCAGCTCTCGACTGGGCCAATTATTTTGCGGAGAAAGAAATAGCTTCCTCTGTTACCCTGGTCCATAGGAGAAATGATTTTCGGGGACATCTCGATTCGGTGTCCAAAATGTACGCATTGCAGGATGTGGGGAAGATCAAAGTAATCACCAATGCGGAAGTGATCGATGTGAAAGGAACCAATCGACTCGACACCGTCGTGATCAAACACAAAACGAGCGAAGTCACTGAACACCTGACTGATATCTGGTTGCCTCTATTTGGCCTGAGTCCCAAACTCGGTCCGATCGGGGACTGGGGCCTGGAAATTGACAAAAATGCGATCGTGGTCGATCCGGCAGATTATAGTACCAATATACCCGGTGTGTACGCGGTAGGCGATGTCAATACCTATCCCGGTAAACTCAAGTTGATCCTGTGTGGTTTCCATGAGTCAACGCTTGCGTTGCAGTCAGCTTTTAGCATCATCAATCCCGATAAAAAATACACCATGAAATATACAACGGTCAATGGTGTCCAGGGATTTGAGGATGAAAAAGTTCAGAAGGAGGTTGTTTCACTCAACGGACATTCATAGAAGCATCAAACCATCAGGGTTCTGAACTCCCCTAAATTGTGGGCTCGAAAACTATACAACAATAGTATCACATAAAACATGGTCTATCCAAAGTGGGGGAGACAACACCTGTATCAAGCTAATTATACACATTAATCTACTCTAAAAAAGTTCGAAACCATATTTTTAAATTGAATCAAACATGTCAAATTTAACTTTTTCTATCAAAGGTCAAAATGAAAATGAGACCCGTTTTGTGGCCAATTCGCGTCATTTCCAGCTCATCATCGACGAACCCGAGGAATTCGGAGGCACAGATCAGGCACCCAATCCGATTGAATTTTTGTTGGCAGCTTATGCAGGTAGTCTCAACGTCATGGGGCATTTGGTAGCGAAAGAAATGGACATTGAACTTCGATCACTGAATATAGAAATCGATGGGGATCTGGATCCGTCCCATGTTTACGGCAAGCCGACGGTGAATCGTCCCGGTTACCAGGAATTGCGGGTTCGGTTGATACCGGACGCTGATGCCACACCGGCACAACTGGAACTCTGGTTGGCCACGGTCGAGTCCCGTTGCCCCATAAATGATAATTTGCTCAATCCCACGCCTATCCATCTGGAAGTAGGAGCTATAGTGGGAGTATAAGATCCATGATTTTATTGTTGAAGGTTATGGCCTGATGGTTTTGTTATACGAAACTGCCAGGCCATTCTTATTTTATTTACATTTGGATCTATATGATGGAACGAAAAACCAAAGAACCAGAATACTACCAACCATCCATCCAGGCGACTTCCGATGGTTCGGCTACCTTGATTCATCCCATCCTGGGAGAACTGTACCATTCCAGGCACGGTGCCTGGACAGAAAGCCATCATATTTTTATCGGCCATGGATTGCTGCCATTTTTGGAAAGAAATCGCCAGTCTGTTCACATATTTGAAATGGGCTTTGGGAGCGGCCTCAATGCCACGCTGGTCCGCGAAGTGGCGGACCGGGAGAAAGTTCGCATATCGTATACCTCGGTCGAATCATATCCGGTCGAACAGACAATAGTGGAAGAAATGGAAATGCCGGAGCAAACCCGCGAGGAGCGAGAACGCTGGCTTGAACTTCACCTGGCAGCCTGGGACTCAGAGGTTGAAATCAGTCCTTATTTCAGGCTTCGGAAGATGAAAGCATCGTTTCCCGAAGTCAGTATCCCCGGATCCGGGGGGTTCAATTTGATATTTTATGACGCATTTGCTCCGGCCGCCCAGCCCGAGCTCTGGAGCGTCGCTGCGATGTCCAAATGCTACGATTTGTTGGCAGAAGGCGGTATGTGGTTGTCTTACTGTGCCAAAGGGCAGGTGAGGCGCAATCTGAAAGAGGCAGGATTTGAGGTGGAAGCGTTGCCGGGTCCTCCTGGGAAGCGTGAAATAACCAGAGGAGTCAGGAGAAAGTGACGGTGTGATTTAAGTGTATTTTTTACAAGCCTGACATCGTGCCCCTTTTATATGCGTCTGAAGGAATTTATGCATCTCTATCCTATATACCTCCCTGTAGTTAGTATCAAAGCAAGTAAAGCAATAATTGGATTGTCTCATCTTGCTTTTCAATTATTCTGTATATTGACCCACTAAAGCCTCTACTTATGTTCCGAATACTGATTTCCCTCTTCACATTTTCGATATTATCATCCGCTGTCTCGTATGCACAGGATCAGACAATAATATATAAGAAAGTGGATACTGTTTCACTCTCAATGAATATTTATTATCCTGACGACGAGGAATTGTTCGGCGCATTACCCGCCATGGTTTTCTTTTTCGGAGGGGGGTGGAAAGGAGGGGATATTAAGCAATTTGATCCTCAAGCCTTATATTTCAGCAAAAGGGGCATCGTATGTATTGTGGCGGATTACCGGGTCTCCAGTCGTCATGGAACCACTCCCTTTGAATCATTGAAGGACGCCAAATCAGCGATCCGGTACGTCCGAAGTCACGCGGGAGAACTTCGCATTGATCCGGATAAGATCATTGCAGCCGGGGGGAGTGCCGGAGGACATCTGGCTGCTGCCACTGCATTGACACCAGGGTACAATGAGAACGGGGAAGACACCAGTATCTCATGTGAACCTGATGCACTGGTATTGTTCAATCCCGTGATAGACAATGGTCCGGCGGGGTATGGGTATGAAAGAATAGGAGAGGAATACAGGGATTTTTCGCCTCTACACAATATCCGGGAAGGAGCGCCACCCACCATTATATTTCTGGGGACGGAGGATCACCTGATCCCCATCGAAACGGCCAAATATTACAAAACTGCGATGGAAAGGGTTGGCAGCCGTTGTGATCTGTTTCTCTTTGGCGGGCAAAAACATGGGTTTTTTAATTATAAAAACCGCGAATTTTACATTTCTACTGTAAGAAAAATGGATGTTTTTTTGAATTCGTTGGGATATATCGAAGGGGAACCGGAGATCGATTGAATTAGCAAAACGTCTATCGGATTCCATTGAAATTTTCTTTTGCCTTGAAAAAAATATGATGAGCAGATGGCCAGCATCATGATTCCGCTCAATCTTTCCGATTGATCCTCAAAGACTATTCACAGATCCCAGCCATCCTTGCGGGGCGACCAAAGATGACCCCAATCGAAATCTTTCGAAACAAAACTTTCTGTTGCCTTGTTTGAATCTGCGTCTTATCATAAAAAAGATGCCGTTGGTCTAATTAATCATTACGTGGATTGCATTCTTTGCACCTTTGACGTTGTTAGATTAGACAATTTAAATATGATTAAAAATTTATTAATTATGAAAACATCAATTCTCGGGCTATTCCTCTTGTTATTTGCTTCGATCGCCATGGCTCAGTTCCCGGGTGCTGGTGGAAATGCAGGTGGAAGCAACATTGTGGGTAAAATAACCGGTCAGGTGATTGACAGTACCACCATGGAGCCTGTAGAATTTGCTACGATAGCTTTGCGTCGTAGTGGATTTGACAAAGACATCGATGGAACTATCTCTGATGCGGAAGGATATTTTACCATTCCCAATGTAAAACCGGGAAGTTACGATGTAAACATTTCGTTTATTGGCTACAATACCCGCAAACTGGCCAACGTCGAATTGACGCTCAAATCACCGGACGCGAATATAGGTACCATCAAGTTGGCGACCGATCAGGTATTGCTCGAAACGGTCAAAGTAGAAGGCCAGAAAGCTCTGGTGGAGAATAAGGTCGACCGGTTGGTGTACAATGCGGAGAATGATGTCTCAGTCAAAGGCGGGGATGCGTCGGATGTTCTGCGCAAGGTTCCTATGCTCAACGTGGATATGAACGGGAATGTATCCCTGAGAGGTTCTCAAAATATAAAAATCCTGGTCAACGGCAAACCATCCGGAATTTTCTCGGGTTCTATCGCGGATGCCCTCAAAATGATTCCGGCTGATGAAATAGCCAAGGTAGAGGTCATTACCACTCCCAGTGCCAAATATGATGGCGAAGGATCCGGTGGAATAATAAACATCATCACCAAGGATACCAAAATACAGGGCATCAGTGGCAACGTCAATGCAGCTTTGGGAACAAGACAAAACCGGGCCGCGTTTAACCTGTCCGGGGTAAAGCAGCGATTTGGAATCAACGGTGGAGGAGGAGCCTTCTTCAGTTGGCCCCAGGAAGGTGTCAATACCTTTTTGAGAGAGGATGATACACCGGCCGGAACGCGGATATTGAAACAGGATGGAACCAATAATACATCCCGGATAGGTTTCCGGGGGAAATTGGGTGCGTTCTACGATTTCAATGCCTTTAACTCGATCAACTCCACGGTTTCGTTGCGGGGTTTTTCATTTGATACAGAAGGGGAACTCGAATCCTTGTTTGAAGATCCCGTAGCCAATATGACCGAACGGTACCAACGTTTTAACGATGGCACTACCCTGCGATCCGGTTTTGACTGGACCACGGATTATACCAGGAAATTTGACACAGAAGGTCATGAGCTCGTTTTCGCGTACCAACTCAATGGTGATTTCAGCAACGACGATAAGATTATCGAGAGACTGGGTGAAAATGCAGCACTCAATTATAAAGAAAAGAACAAAAACCTGGGAACCAACTTTGAGTCCACGATTCAGGTCGATTACACCAAACCGTTTAGTGAGGCGATCAAGCTGGAAACCGGGTTAAAAGGAGTGATCCGGGATATCGATAGTGATTACGACTTCCTGGTATTTAATCCGGATGAAAACAAATACGATTCTGATCCAGAACGTACAGATGAATTTCTTTATGGCCAAAACGTATATTCTGGTTATGCATCGGTCAATCTCAATTTTTGGAAGACCTGGTCTGCCGTGGTCGGTGCCCGGTACGAAGGCACCAGCATCGATGGTAAGTTTTCCGATGGTTCAGGTGCATTCGATCAGACGTATGGAAATGTGCTGCCTACCATCATCCTGGCAAAAAAGATCAAATTCAATACGATCAAGGCTTCTTATACTGAGCGGATCCAGCGTCCCAGTTTGTTCTATATCAACCCATACCGCAACCAGGAAGACAGGATGATCATCACCGAGGGAAATCCTTATTTATCACCAGAACTGACCAGTCAGTACGAACTGGGATATTCTACTTTTATCAAGGGTACCGTAATCAATATGAGTGCGTATTATAAGCGGACCAGGGATATCATTTCAAGTTTTCTGCGCGTGAACGAGCAGGGAGTATCGGTCAATACATTTGAAAACGTAGGGAAGACCGATGTGTATGGAGCCAATGTGTTTACCTCGTTTACCATCGCCAATAATCTGACTCTGAGGGGGAATCTTGATATTAATCAATACCACGTGGTCGAGGCCACCGAAGAGTTGGATGTAAATGATGCCTACAGCAACTGGATTACACGGATGTTTGTAAGTGCCACCTACAATTTCGGGAAAGGATGGAAAGCAGAAGGATTTATGTTTGGAAATTCCGAACAATGGTCTATCCAGGGTCGTTTGCCAGCGTTTTCCATGATGAGTTTCGGTATTCAAAAAGAAATATTCGGTGAACGGGGAACGATTGGCTTGACCGTGATCGATCCTTTCAACAAGAATAAATCGTTTAGTTCAGAGCTTCAGGGAACCAATTTTAGACAGGTAACCGACTTTACGATACCTTTCCAGTCATTTGGAGTAAGCTTTAGCTACCGGTTTGGTAATCTTGATTTCAAACAACAAAATCGTCAAAGTGTCATCGAAAATGATGACCTGAAAGGGGGCCAGGGTCAGCAGGGTGGCGGAGACCAGGGGCAGCAGTTTTAATGCCCACTAAACAGAGCATATCAACGGTCAGGGATGAAGTGACCAGATAAAAAAAGGAGGATCGACGATCCTCCTTTTTTTTTTGATTTCCATTTTGATTTTTGATCCGATAAGCAATTACGAACTCAAAAATGCGCGTTTTTGTTTTTCGGTAATCGTAGGGGAGTCCTCCACGATTTCATCTACGATGTCCGGGTTGAGGAGTGTAGAAATGTCCCCCAGGGTCGAAATATCGCCCTCTGCAATTTTCCGCAGAATACGTCTCATAATCTTACCACTTCGCGTTTTGGGCAGACCACTGACTACCTGGATGATATCTGGCTTGGCGATGGGGCCTATTTCTTTGCGGACGGTTTCATTGATTTCGTCCTTGAAGGCCTGTTGGCTTTCCACAGTACGTTCCGTAATGATGTAGGCGTAGATGCCCTGACCTTTGATGTCGTGAGGGAAACCTACCACCGCTGATTCGACCACCCAGGGATGTTCATTGATGGCATCTTCCAGTTCGGCTGTTCCCAACCGGTGTCCAGACACATTGATGACATCATCCACCCGTCCGATGATCCTGTACCGTCCCTTCCGGTCTTTTTTGGCGGCATCCCCTGAAAAGTAATATCCCTTGAAGGTCGAGAAATAAGTCTGTTTCATTCTTTCGTGGTCACCATATAGCGTACGTAAGATGGAAGGCCAGGGGAATTTCAAGCAGAGTAAACCTTCTACCTGAGGCTCGGTCACTTCATTGCCATCCTTATCCAGGATGATGGGTTGGATTCCGGGCAGCGGATAAGAAGCATACATGGGCCGTAATTCCGTCACATTGGGAATGGGAGATATCAGGATAGACCCATTTTCAGTCTGCCACCACGTATCCACCAGAGGGCATTTCCCTTTACCGATATACGTATGGTACCATTTCCAGGCTTCTTCATTGATGGGCTCACCCACCGACCCGATCACCTTCAGAGAATTGAGTGAATATCGGGCGACGGGTTCGAGGCCACTGGCCATCAGCGATCTGATGGCGGTGGGAGCTGTATAAATCTGATTGACCTGGTATTTATCTACGATGGCCCAGAATCTACCTGCATCGGGCCAGGTCGGTATACCTTCAAACATCAGCGTGGTGGCTCCGGCCAGTAAGGGACCGTACACGATGTAGGAGTGCCCGGTAATCCAACCTATATCGGCAGTACACCAGTACACGTCTTCATTCTCGTATTGGAAAACATTGAGGAAGGTATAGTATGTGCTGACCATATAACCTGCGGTGGTATGCACCACTCCCTTGGGCTTGCCCGTACTACCCGAAGTGTAAAGGATGAACAAGGGATCCTCAGAATCCATAGGAACCGGTGGACAATCGGCGTCAGCTTTCGCCATTTCATCTTCCCACCACACATCGCGGCCGGGGACCATATTGACGAATTGTCCTGTACGTTTCAGTACGATTACTTTTTCCACGCTATCGGTTTTGGACACCCCCTCATCGACGATGGCTTTGACCTCGATTTCTTTGTGCCCCCGAAAACTTCCATCGGAGGTCAGTACGATTTTACACGCGGAATCATTGATCCGGTCGGCCAGAGACTGTGCGGAAAAGCCGGCAAATACCACCGAATGTATAGCACCGATCCTGGTGCAGGCCAGTAGTGCAACGGCCAGTTCCGGGACCATAGGCATATAGATACATACCCGGTCACCTTTGGTAATTCCATTGGAGAGAAGAACATTCGCAAATCTGCAAACCTTTTCATGTAATTCTTTATAGGACCACTTTACGTAGTCATCATTGGGATCATTGGGTTCCCAGATGATAGCGGTTTTATCGGGCTGGGTTTCCACATGACGGTCGAGACAATTTTCAGACATATTGATCTGACCACCTTGAAACCATTTAATCTCCGGGGTATCGAACTCCCATTCCAGGACCTTTTCATAAGGAGTTTTCCATGTAAAAGTGTCAGCTACTTTTGACCAAAATTGCTCAGGGTGATCAACACTTTGCTGGTATTCTCTTTCGTAATCATCCTGCGTTCTGATTCTAATATCCTCCATGTTCGTTGTAATAAATTTTATTTGATTATTAAAGTGAACGATAAATTTCACAATTATTTCGGCAATACCAAAATATGGCGATTGGAATTCCCCTTATTTTCAGTAATTATTATTTTGTAAATGATTCAAACCCTCTTACACCCGTGGTGATTGTCGCGGTCAGACTGCCCCGGATCTCTTCTGCATCGAAATTGTCTGGAATATTTAGTTTCATCGGAAGCACGAGGTATAGCATCCGGAAATAAGAATATTTT
>CALEIL010000365.1 GCA_937876435.1 uncultured Bacteroidota bacterium | reverse complement strand
GTGCGTGTCTTGGGACGCGTGGGGAAGACCCGCAAAATTACACGAAGTTGTGGCCGGTCTAGGACTGGGTCACGAACACGGCGAGTGACCCGCCCGGCGGTCTTTGTAGCGGTTACTTCATGATGGGGGAGTTGCACCCGAGTGCGCGAGTATTCGTTCATGTCTGCACTGCGGCCATTCCGCTCGCAACCGCTAGGGGCAACACCGGGAGATAGGCAACGACAGGCGGCAGATCGCGCAGCAGGACGAGGAAGCCGAGCGAGAGCACAGCCGAGGCGATCATCGCCCAGCCGATCCACGCCCCAAGCACAGCCGAGGTCAGTGTCGTTACACCGAGTCCTGCAAAGGCCAGCAGTACGCGTACGGACGCGATGAACCATAGGGCGGTCGTCCACGCCTCAGCCAGTGCCAGCCATCCGTGGCTGGTGGGCGCGCCATCCGTGGCGACCTCCACGACCGCGCTCATCCGCAGTGCATTGTTGGTGACCCACAGCGCAGTCGCAACGGTCAACACCAGCAGGCATGGGACCGCAAACGGCCCCGTTTTCGATGTGAAGACCAGAGCACAGCCGATGAGTACCGCGACGGCACTGGTGGTGAAGAAAGCTGCGTTGACTCGCCACAGCGTCGCATGCCGCCTGACGATCTCGTGCTGATTCCCGCGACCTGTCCAGATCGGAAAGAATTGCGGCATCAAAGCGGTGGTCCATCCCGGTGGCTCCATCAAGGATAAGGAAAGCATTGATTATTGTAACGAACACGGGATGGCCATGGTACTCACGGGTATCCGCCATTTCAAACATTAATATGGCAGACCCGGGACTGAATCGCACGCATATGGTCATCGACCTGGGGAATACCCGCCTCAAAATGGGGATATTCAACGGAGATACTTTATCGCATACGGAACATTCATCCTCGGGAACTTCGCTTTCAGAAATATGGGAGGACTGGTATATTACCTGGAAACCTCACAGGATGGCGTTGTCTTCGACGGCCTGGCTGGATCAGGACGCCAGACATTGGATCGAAAGCCATCGCGTGTTGACCGTCCATCCTGGTCTGAACTTTCCTTTTGAGATATTATACTCCAGTCCTGAAACGTTGGGTCAGGATCGTCTGGCAGCTGTGAGCGCTGTTCATGCGTTGTATAAAGATATGAATGTACTGGTCATCGATTGTGGAACCTGCATTACCTATGATGTCTTGTTGTCAGATGGGGTGTATCTGGGGGGAAATATTTCTCCCGGAGTCCGCATGAGGTTGCGATCCATGCATGAATTTACCGACCGTTTGCCGCTGGTTGATGTGCCCGAAGAAGTTAATTGGATCGGGCAATCGACGAGTGAAGCCTTGCAAAGCGGTGGAGTTGCTATGGCGATTATGGAGGCCAATGGCATGATTTTTTATTTAAAAGAAAAATACGGATCTTTAAGGACCGTTTTGACCGGTGGAGATGCAGGATTATTTCAAAATCACCTGAAAGGTGAACTGGACTTTTGTGCAGATCTCGTGCTATCTGGTCTCAATGAAATACTGAAAAATAATGAAGTTTAATATCACGATCATTTTACTGATCACATTTTTCCAGACTTCCCTGGCCCAGGTAAGTGAAAATCTGCCATTGTCCGCATTGGGAATTGGTGAATTATCCGACCGTGGTACCGTGGCCGGAAATTCCTTATCCGGGTTGTTTTCGACGTATTATAATGGATACAACGTCAATCTGGTCAACCCTGCGTCATATGCCGGGCTGGCTGCTACAGCTTTTGATGTGGGGGTGGATGCCTCCTACATCACGCTCGATGATACCAGGAAATCACAGGGCGCCTGGGGCGGGAATTTTAAATATCTGTCCCTGTCTTTTCCACTGATCAGTCCGGTCAATATAGTCCTGGACCGGAAGGAGCAACTATTTAAGATGGGTATGAACATCTCCTTGCTTCCCATCAGTAAAATGGATTACAGGATCAATCAAACCGATTTTACGGAGGATGACAGCAGGGTAACCAGACAGTACGGAGGAAATGGGGGACTGAACAAACTCCAGTTTGGAACGGGTGCTCAGTACAGAAATTTTTCTGCGGGGTTCAACGTCGGATTTCTGTTTGGAACCATTCACAACGAAAAAGCCTTATTATTTGAGGAATTGCCCAACGGCCACCATACCTATGCGGTCAATGAGCGAGCCTATAGTGGCATCTTGTGGGATGCCGGATTATTGTACCGGCATTTTCTCAAAAAAGATCTCGAAAATCCGGGAAAAAATTCCTGGATTTCATTTGGTTTGTACGGCAATTCCAGACAACCGGTGAACGTGGATCAAAAGATCCTGACGCTTAGAAAAGCGAATATTTACTCTGGACTTGATGATGCCAATCCCAATCAGAGTACGATCGACACCATATCGCTGATGAGCGATGAGGGTTTTAGAAATCATTTGCCTTCCCGTGTAGGATTCGGGGTTTCATATTCAGCCTCAAACAGAATCCAGATGGGAGTAAATTTCGCTTTTGACAACTGGGAAAACTTTAATAATATATTAAATATCGGTGAGTTGCGTAACTCATGGTCCGCTGCGGCGTCAATGGAGTACACCCCCGATCCGGGTTCGTTGCTCGATTACTGGAACAGGGTTTCCTACCGAGGGACATTGTATATGAACAGCGATCCAAGGGTCATTCAGGGCGATGGGCTCGATAAAAAAGGGGTGCAAGTGGGCTTGGGACTGCCAATTTTTCAGAAAAGACAATTGTCTTATATTAATTTTTCGATCGATTATGGTAAATTGGCCAGCCAAACTTTCAAAGAAAACTTTATCCGGTTCAATATCGGAGTGACCCTGAATAACAACCTTTGGTTTTATAAAAGGAGATTTGAATAAATTTAATTTTTAATATAAGTATGAAAAAACTAGCAATTTTTCTGGTATTGATTTTTGCCGTGCAGCTTGACTTATCTGCACAATCCGTAGAATGCAAGACCTGGAATGATTCCCCACAAAAAGAGGAAGGTGAAAATCAACATAGTATTTACCGTCCCCTGGTGAGGAACCAGGATTATGAAAGAGCTTTTCCTCACTGGCAAAAAGCATTCAATATAGCACCCGCTGCGGATGGTAAACGCGATTACCATTATGAAGACGGAATTATGATTTACAAGCATTTTCTCGAAACTGCTACTGACGACGCCAAAAAAGAGGAGTACAAAAAGAATATTATCGATTTGTACCGGGGTATGATCAGTTGTTATGAAAACCGTGTGATTACGGTTCGGGATTGTGATGAACTTTGTTACAAGGCAGTGATCGGGAAGAAATATGGTCGTATGGCGTATGACATGTTCTATTTACTGAATTCTCCATACGGTGAGACCCTGGCAGCTATCGAAAAAGCAGTCGAATATGGAGGACCGGGTACCGAATACGTCGTTCTGGAGCCCTGGGCTCATATCGTAACCTACGAATTCAAGCAAGGGAATAAGACAGCCGAAGAAGTACGGGCAGTTTATGACAAGATCATTGAGATTTCCGATTACAACATCGAAACCGACATGGAATTGGGTTCATCGTACGATATCGTCAAGAAAAGATCTGAAGCGGTATTCAAGCCAATCGAGAAAGAAATTTTCGATTGTGAATATTTCAAGGACAAACTGAAACCTATGTACGAAGAGGATCCCAACAACTTCGACGTATTGAAATACGTGTTCAACACTTTGAAACAACAAGGTTGTGCAGATTCAGATCCATTTCTGACCAAGATCAAAACGGAGTATGAAACTCTCGCTGCTGAGTACAATGAGGAGCGTATGAAGGAGTTTGAAGCAAACAATCCTTCTTTTGCAGCCAAAAAACGCTACGATGAAGGAAATTTTGAAGAGGCTGCGACTTTGTATAAAGAAGCAGTCGAAAAAGAAACGGATCCTGAGAAAAAGGCACAGTATTATTTTGCACTGGCCTCCATTCAGTTCCGAAAGCTGGACAATTACAACGATGCCCGTGAAAGTGCCCGGAAAGCTTCAGAGCTGCGACCAGACTGGGGAAGACCGTATATGTTGATCGGCGATATGTACGCCACTTCCAGTAGAAATTGTGGCGATGCGTGGAATCAACGATTGGCTGTGTTGGCTGCGATCGACAAATACGCCAAAGCCAAAGCCGTCGATTCAGAATTTAATCAGGAAGCCAGTTCCAGGATCGCCAAATACAGCGCATCCCGTCCTGAAAAGGGCGATGCTTTTATGCGCGGATTTACGGACGGATCTACTGCTAAAGTGGGATGCTGGATTGGCGAAACGGTGACCTTGAATTTTTAGAGCCAGGAAAAATTTAAAAACGATATAGATAGCCCATGTTGGTGGAGAGACTTCAAAATGTCCCGTCAACATGGGCTTTTTTTATTTCATTCAATTTGCAATTCTTATCAGGTATATTTCGTAGATTATGGGGGTATGAAGCAAGATCGTATTCTAATTACGGGAGCCGGAGGACAAATCGGGCAGGTATTGGGCCAGGCATTACAGGATCAATACGGCCCTGCCAATGTACTTGCTACTGACCTGAAACCTGTACCCAATTTTGCCAATTTCGAAATACTGGACGTACTGGATGTCGGCCAATTCACTACCCTGATCCAGCGTTTCCGGCCCACGGTGTTGTATCATCTGGCAGGAATATTATCGGCTGTAGGAGAAAAAAATCCAGACAAAGCCTGGTCGGTTAACACGCAGGGATGGATCAACGCGGTGGGACTCGCATCGAGGAACAACGTCAGCCGTGTCTTTTTTCCCAGTTCTATCGCAGTCTTTGGTCCCGGTTCGCCGTTGGAGCAAACCGGTCAAAACGTGCCTCTTCATCCTTCTACGGTCTATGGAATTACCAAAATGGCCGGAGAGGGGATAGGCGAATATTTCTTTCGCAAGCACCATCTGGATGTACGGGGTCTCCGGTATCCGGGAATTATTAGTTATCAAACCGATCCGGGGGGCGGAACGACCGATTATGCCGTTGATATTTTTCACCAGCTTTTGGTCAGTGGAGAATATACGTGTTTCCTGGATGCTGACCGGGTCCTGCCCATGATGTATATCGATGATGCCATCCAGGGCACCTTACAGTTGATGGAAGCGGATCCTGAAAATATTCGCATTCGGACAGCCTACAATTTTGGAGCTATGAGCTTTTCTCCCCGGGAACTGGCAGAAGAGATCCGACTTTATCTTCCGGAAATGAAGGTGAATTATGAGCCCGATTTCAGGAATGAGATCGCCCTGAACTGGCCTCAGGAGATTCTGGATGTTGAAGCGCGGAGGGACTGGAACTGGCAACCGAAGTACGGGATCACAGAAACGGTTCGTGAAATGATTGGCCATCTGAAAGAACGTAAATTACCAACATAAAAAATAGAATACATGTATACCATCAAGGATTCACTTCGTGAGGAAATCAACGAAATCCGTCAACAAGGTTTGTACAAGGAAGAGCGGATCATCCAATCTCCCCAACGAGCTGAGATTGAAGCCAACGGCAAGCACGTTCTCAATTTTTGCGCCAACAACTATCTGGGATTATCCGACGACCCGGAAGTATTGGAAGCCGCTAAGAAGGTAATCGATTCCCATGGGTTTGGATTGTCTTCGGTGCGGTTTATTTGCGGTACTCAGGATATTCACAAGACCCTGGAGGATAAGATTGCCCGGTTCACGGGCATGGAAGATGCCATTTTATACGCCGCAGCTTTTGACGCCAACGGAGGATTGTTTGAACCATTGCTCACGAAAGAAGATGCCGTCATTTCCGATGAACTCAATCATGCATCCATCATAGATGGAATAAGGCTTTGCAAGGCGGAACGTTTTCGGTACAAACACAACGATATGGAGGATCTGGAGACCCAGTTGAAAGCTTCTTCAGGGGCTCGCCGCCGGATGATCGCCACGGATGGTGTATTTTCTATGGACGGGACGATCGCACAATTGCACAATATTTGTGACCTGGCAGAAAAGTACGATGCTTTGGTGATGATCGATGATTGCCATTCTACCGGTTTTGTCGGGCAAACCGGACGCGGCACTCACGAATATCGGGGAGTCATGGATCGGGTGGACATAGTGACGGGTACCTTTGGCAAGGCTTTGGGCGGGGCTTCTGGTGGATTTACTGCGGCCCGAAAAGAAATCGTGGACGTCCTCCGGCAAAGATCTAGACCTTACCTGTTTTCCAATTCTGTGGCTCCGGCTATCGTGGGTGCCACCATTTATGTCCTGGACAGGCTGACATCTTCCACCCATCTCCGGGACAAACTGGCCGATAATACCAAAAGATTCAGACGCAAAATGACGGAGGCAGGTTTTGATATACTGGAAGGTGCTCACCCCATAGTGCCCATTATGTTGTACGATGCCACCGTAGCGCAGGAGTTTGCATCCCGCCTGCTAGAGGAAGGCATTTACGTGATCGGTTTCTTTTTCCCCGTAGTTCCCCGAAATCAGGCGAGGATCAGGGTGCAGCTTTCGGCTGCTCATGAAACATCCCACATCGACAAAGCGGTAGAAGCTTTCGTGAAGGTAGGAAGGGAAATGAAGGTGCTCTCTCTGTGAATTCTCCCAACTCGATTTGGAGATTGGTCAGGTTGTATTATTTTTATATCCGGGATGAGTGGAAAAAGCGTTCTGAATCCTGAGAAAACCTTTTAAAGGATTGCTAATAAATATAGAAATATGTTGTATCGAATTGGTGTATTGTTCTTCGCGGTTGCAGTTTTTTATTCCTGTACGCCCAAAGTAGCTGAAACCGTTTCCAATCCTGTTGCAGAACAGGATACGGTGGCTGCTTATGTCGGTCCCTGCGGTACATTCAAAGATAGTCCCCTGGGTGATGATGCCATCACTGCCCACGTTCTATACCGGGATCTGTTCAAAAAAGAACGATACGAGCAGGCTTTTCCATTTTGGAAAAAAGCTTTTAGGATCGCTCCGGCAGCAGACGGTAAAAGAAATACTCATTTTGCGGATGGCATTACCTTTTATCAGCATTTTTACGACAATACGACCGATACCGTACTACAACAAAAATATGTGGATACCATCTTCCAGCTTTATGACCAAATGGAAGAGTGTTATGGGGGAAGTGGTTACGTGCTCGGGCGTAAGGCGTTTGACTTGTATTTTAAATACCCTGAATTGGCTAATGAAGACGAAATCTACAATCTCTTCAAGCAATCGATGGATATGGACCAGGATTCGGCCCACTTTTTTATACTCAATCCCTTCACGGATTTGCTGGTTCGCAGGTATTTTAATCTCAAAATAGGCGAATCGGAAGCCCAAAAATACGCCGCTATGATCACGAATCGTCTCCAAAAGGGTCTGGAAAGCGGAGAAAACGAGGCTCAGTGGGCCATAATCAAGGATTATGTTCCTGCCCGTTTATCTGCGTTTGAGGGGGTCAAGGGATTTTTTGATTGCGACTACTACTTGAATAAATACGTTCCGCAATACGAAGCAGACCCGGAAAATTGCGAAGTGATCACTTCGGTATACCGCAGCCTGGTATGGGGCGGATGCAGCGACACAGGCAATGAAGATTTTGAAAGAATAAAAGCCGTATACGACGAAAGTTGTAGCGTGGTGGAAACGGTGGCCACGTCGTCCAAATCCAGGGAGGGCTTCAACTCATTGGAAGCGGGGGACTTTGAAAAGGCCATCGACTTGTTCAACCAGGCAGCCGAAGAAACAGATGACATCGAACGAAAGGCGCAGCTTTACCTGTTGATAGCCAAAATTTATTACGGTAGTCTCAAACGCTTTCCAATTTCGCGTCAATTCGCTCGAAAGGCTTCCGAGGTCAAACCCAACTGGGGCGAGCCTTACCTGCTCGTCGGTAAATTATACGCCAGTTCTGGACCATTGTGCGGCCCGGGAACAGGCTGGGATAGCCAGGTTGTAGTGTGGCCGGCCATCGACGAATGGCAGAAAGCCCGTAGCGTGGACCCGGCATCTGCCTCTGAAGCCAATTCCCTAATCAACCGGTACACCCAGTATATGCCAAGCAAAGGGGATATTTTTCAGCGAACCCTCAATGAAGGCGATTCCTTCACGGTTGGTTGCTGGATCCAACAACAGACAACCATTCGCGCGGCGAATTAGGGACTCGGGACTCGGGATTCGGGATGAGGGATGAGGGATGA
>CALEIL010000364.1 GCA_937876435.1 uncultured Bacteroidota bacterium | reverse complement strand
GCTGATGGAAGGAATAAGGATTATCGGCTGTCAGCTATCGGCTATCAGCTATCAGCTTCTGTAGTGGGAGGAATGCAGGGGGATGTTGTATTTACCTTAGGGTGGACCAGTGGAGCATATTGGGCTGGGGTGGTTAATCTTAGCAGTAGCGGCTTATCTTAGCAGCTATCGGCTATCGGCTATCAGTCATCAGCTGTTTGAGTGTGGAGCGAGGGGTGTGAATGTGTATTCTAGAAATAAAATGAATTGAGAGAAACCCAACCAACACCCACACACAAAACCCACACAGCTGAAAGCTGAGTCTAATCAACGATGACCAAATTCTTTGATTTTCAGCTCCCCGTCTCTGACTTGCAAAGGGAAGTCCGCTAAAAATCAATCAGTTAAGGTTTTGAGGTTTGTCAACCCATCCAATCGATATCAAAACATCTGATTGGTGGCCAGGCTTGTCCTCAATGATTGATAAACTTCTACGATCCGGTTCCTGGAATAATCGTCTCCCATTTTCCGGAGAATTCTTGTAGCCAAAGATCCGTGATGGAGGATATGCTCTATGACTATCTGCTCCTCAGTTCCCAAACGGTCTCGATATTTTTCATACATAACTGACCAGAAATCCCGGACAGACAAACCGGTACGATGACCCATCCCAAATATTTCAAGATAATTTTGATCGACTACCAGAGCATGCTCTCCATCCTTTATGCAATCCTGAAATATAGCAAACAGGTCATCCTCGTGAACCAGGGATTGTCGGCTAAAATCTCCCTCCAGAACCAATGCTTTGATCACGGTGAGTAAAAATCCGACAATCCCCAGATCCGCCATCGGACTCTCCTGAATATCCATGATCCTGATTTCAATCGAGCCCCTGTCAAAACGAGCAATGGCTCCACGGGAATTCACAAAATGGTGGTCCAGGATGCCATCGGTATCGTACGGCCGAAGAGAAGCATTGATCGGATCAAAAATCCGCTTTTGGTACTGGTCTTCATCGTAAATCCGCTCAGGGATAACCTTTCCCGTGATGTGGGGGATCGCAGCCTGATTGTACTGATAATAATGCATCCTGGTGTCGAGAAAACCGGTAATGCCACCTTCCAGGATCGGAGAACTGGCGCACAATCCGGGGAGAACGGGTAGAATCAACCGAATCGCGGCGTGTAACCGGGCAAATTCTTCATCTCCACAAAACGGTAAATTGATATGGGTACTCTGCACATTGCCCCATCCATGCCCGCGGCAATCAAAAATCCGATCGTACAGATTATAAATTTCGTGAGAATCATGAGGCCACAATTGGGTTTCTGCCAGAGGATCCATAAAGGGATGGCAGGCTGTGGGCAAAAGAGCGCAATTTTCTTCAGCCAGCATCCGGTTAATCTCAGACACACTTCTGTGAAACTCCGCACTCAATCCGGCCAGTCCTTCCACAGGATTCGTCGTTTTCAATTCGATGACATGAGCTACCAGCTCGTTGCTCCATGAAACCAGACCCCGGTCAGCCTCTCCGTCCCATGACCCGGAATGCCGGAAGAATACCTGATCCGCGATGGGGACAATCCTCAGATCGTGATCCTGCACAATCATGTATTCCAGTTCGACGCCGATGACTTCAAACAAATGGTATTTCATCAGATGATCCGGTCAATGCGCTCTTTAAAAGCGCGGATGATTTTTTGGTAAATTTTACCTCCGTAATAGCCATCTTCCACCCCAAAATCTATATTGGGGTTATCGTTGATTTCGATCACAACGGCTTTCCCTTTCACTTCTTTCAGATCTACTCCATAGAGCCCCTCTCCCATCAATTTTGCCGTTTTCAGTGCCGGCTTCATAATATACTCAGGGACATCCTCTATCGCCACGGCGTCTACCCACCCATCCTGCTCTTCCTTATGGTGAGCCGACCAATTGTAAATCTGCCAATGACCTTTGGCCATGTAATACCGACAGGCAAATAATGGTTGATTATCCAACACTCCGATCCGCCAATCGTATTCCGA
This sequence comes from uncultured Bacteroidota bacterium, assembly GCA_937876435.1. Classification (GTDB taxonomy): domain Bacteria; phylum Bacteroidota; class Bacteroidia; order Chitinophagales; family Saprospiraceae; genus Membranihabitans. The sequence goes on along the minus strand of CALEIL010000364.1, from coordinate 9,294 downwards.
TGGCATATATTCCTGAGCAATGACCAGATCCGATAATTTCAGAATGTCCTCGATCACCTTCAAATATTCTTCTTTCGTTTCGGCTTTCTTAACTCCGAAGGAAAAATTTGAATCAGGAGATTTGAGCACCATGGGTAATCCCAGGTTTGCAATGGCCTGATCGATATTATCCCGATGGATAATCATGGTTTTGGGTATATCGATCGTGGCATTGGCCAACGCTTCAGCCATATAAACCTTGTTACAACAGCGAAGGATAGCAGATGGATAATCGACCAGTGCAAGGCCTTCCTGTTCCGCTTTTCTGGCGAATGCATACGATTCATTGTTCACCTCCGTCCCCATTCGGATAAACAGAGCATCAAACACTGATAATCTCGACAGATCCTTCGCCTGAACGAACTCCACCCTGAAATTTAGTCTCTCCGCATATTCGGCAAACATCTTCAGTGCTTTGGCATTGCTGGGGGGTGAGGGGTCGTGAGGATTCACCAGGATGGCCAGATCATGGGAGGCTGTATTTGGTTTGACCGTAGGGTAGCGCTTCCTCGCAAAATATTGGGAGGTAAAATCCTGGAGACTGGATTTGTGTTGTTCGGGTACTTCAGAAACCGGTATTGGCCGGATCGTTTTAATGACCCATTTGTTCGAGTATTTGAAGGTGACCCGCATCAACGGGATTTGGAAATACCGGTGAAACACGGCACTGAGTTCTTCGTATTTTTTGGCGACATTCTGACCGAAGTAAATGCTCAGTGTAAAATGCCGGGACTTCAACCCTTTCAGGCTTTTCTGAATAAGCGCATCAAATTCCTCCGAAACCAACCGAACGATGCTGAGATCTCTAAAATCTACGAGATTCTTGATCGTGGGGAGTGCCGTATGACCCCTTGCTTCTGCGAGCAGTGAGACATAATAACCGGTAGATTGATAGGAATAATTTTGACAGAGGTTAAAAATCCGGGCTTTCTTTATTTTAGAATATTCAGGCAAGGTGAGATAGTCCCGGGCCGAAATCACCTGGACGTGTTCTGGCAGAGCGTTCCAACTATTGGGGTCTTCTACCACTATATATTTTGTCATGTTTTTTGTCCCTCTGACTCTGGGACGAATGAGTTTTTTTAATATTTTTAAATGACCATAAATAAACCTGTAATAACGAATCAGGATAAAAAATTCCCGGAAAGGTTTTTTTAATAAGAAATATTCATTTGCCAGCATCAAAACGGACCAATCACCGGTATCACAGGAAATCCGAATTCAGTTTTCGAAAAGGGTGACCATGGAACTTGTCGCCGTGGTGCATTCATAGCTGGTGAAAAAATGTGGATTTTCATCCGGAAATATCGTATATTGATTCGAAGGAAGATGAAAATCTAGGGATTGATAGATCAATTGTTCATTTAAAAATGCCTTGCCATGGATCGCCGAAAGTTTATTCTGAATTCAGGTCTTGCACTGGGAGTAGCCACCACGTTACCCAGCATCCCGGTTTCTGTCGGACAATCGCAAAAATTGACGGAAACGTCGGAAGGGTACAATTCCTGGAGGGATGTCCGAGAGCAATTTTTACTCACCGACGACCAGATTCATATGGCCCTTATGCTGTTTGCGTCACACCCTTTGCCAGTGCGGAAAGCCATCGAATACCACAGGGAAGGTTTTGACCAAAATCCTGCCATCCACTGGGAAGAGAATATCATGTATCCGTTTCTGGATGGTGAAATGGAAAAACAGCAACAGTTCATTCAATCCAATTCAGCGGCTAAATACCTGGAATGCGATCCCGGGGAAGTGGCATTTACGGACAGCACTACGATGGGTCTGGCCATATTGTATACGGGTCTGAAATTGAATCCTACAGATGAAATCCTGACCACTACTCACGATCACTATTCGACCGAAAAGTCATTGGAATACTCCGCCCGGCTTCACGGGGCGTCCATTCGTAAAATCTCCCTGTATGATGAGCCTGCTAAGGTAACCGTAGAATTGATTTGCGAAAAATTAAAACGTTCCATTTCCTCCCGTACCCGAATTGTCGCTGTCACCTGGGTTCATTCTTCTACGGGTGTCAAATTACCCCTGCGCGAGATGTCGGATGTCATCGCCAATGAAAATAAAAACAGGCCCGAAAATAAGCGGATCTATTTCTGTGTAGATGGCGTCCATGGATTTGGTATTGAAAATATAACCATGGAGGATACCGGTTGCGACTTTTTTGCAGCGGGAACCCACAAATGGATGTTTGGACCTCGGGGAACGGGCATTTTGTGGGCACGAAACGATGCCTGGGATATGGTGGAGCCCATCATTCCTTCCTTTCATCTTAGACCGTATGGTCAGTGGCTTGGAGCAATTCCACAGGAACCTCTGACCTTCAATGAAAAATGTTCTCCGGGTGGATTCCACAGTTTTGAGTACCGTTGGGCTCAAAAGGAGGCATTTGATTTCCATCTCAAAATAGGAAAGGATAAAATTCAGGAACGCACTCATCAACTCAGCTCATTACTCAAAGAGGGACTTAAAAGCATTTCTCACGTCACTTTACATACGCCGTTGGACCCGAAACTATCATCGGGGATCAATTGCTTTGAGGTAGCCGGTTTCTCTCCAGATGAGGTTGTGAAAAAATTTATGGAAAAAAGGATCATCGCCTCCACCTCGCCTTACCGGGAAAGTTTCGTGCGGTTGACGCCTTGTATCATCAATACCGAAGATGAAGTAAAAACGTGTCTTGATCTCGTGGCTGGATTGAAGTGATAGCCGGGCGAAAGTCCATCGTTTACTGAATGCGCTTTGAACTATACAAGATGGAAGCTGGGCAAAAAAGCCCTTGTAGGAGTACGATTTATTACCACAAACATCATCTGCTTCTTCCATTTTGACTTGTTCATTCCAGAAATGTCCCCACCTGGAAATCCTGAAAAATAATACCGGTTTTATTAAAGATTGACATACCTTCCAATGTAATATTATGAGATCTTTGGCAAGCTGATAATACGCGTACCCGATATTGATTCATAAAATTTTCGCTTAGTGAAACACCGATACAATCTGTATTGTACTTTTGTCTTTCTACTTCTTTTTTCTTCTTTCCGAAGTCACGGACAGGAGATCGATTTCTCCGGTTTTCTCAAAGAAATCGTTCAATCGGATAATTCATTTTGGGTCAGGGTTCATGCTGCCGAAGCATTGGCCACCAACAACTTTCTGGTGGATGCTCAGGGTGAATTCGCTGAGGCCTTCCAATCGGATGGTCCGGAGAAAATCGGAGCCTTACGAGTACTCTCCCGAACTGCCGGTCGGGATAGTGTGGCGCGGGACAGCATAGCAAACGAAATCCTTCAGGTGTTTACCTCATCGACCGATTACCGCACCAGGCTTACGGCCCTGGAAACCATGGGAAAGCTGGGGTTGTTTTTCCCGGACAATGAAGAAATTTCCCAAATCGCAGCAGCCGGTGAAGGGGGTATCCAAACCATGGCTCAGTGGGTGATGGCCAATTCCGGCACACCCGAGGAAGCAACCAGGCTGGCTCAATTTCTATTCTCTCAGGATACCCTCCAATATCGGTATGCGGCGTATTCATTGGCATTTCTCGATGTCGTACCCGTTCCGGCAATGGAATCCATGCGGGAAAAATATGCCTCGATGGACGACAATCATCCATTTCGGGTCTACCTGATCAGCGCGCTTTGGACCCAGGCTCCTTCTGGAGAAGACAGTATTTACCTGCCGGAGTTGCTCGAGTACCGCGACGGAGAAACGTACGAACGATACGAGGTTTTTCAAGCCCTGGCCCGAAAAGGAAACGTTGATTTGCTCCCCGAAATCCGGGCATCTTTTTCCGACCCCAATACCGATGTGAAAGTCAGCGTCGCGCAGGCTTTCCTCGCCAATGAGCATTTTATCCAAAGTCGAATCGGGTGGCTGGATTGGGTCATCTTAGGAGGATATGGAATTTTACTGCTGAGCATCGGCTGGTTCTCGTCCTTTTTTCAAAAAAACAAAGAGGATTATTTCCTGGGGGGTGGAAATGTAAATCCGGTAGTGTCCGGAATTTCGATGTACGTCTCCTTTTTCAGCGCGATATCCTATCTGGCGATCGTCGGTGAAGTCATCAAAAACGGACCGCTTATCCCTATAATAAATATGGCAGCGGGTCCCATTATTTTTCTGCTGGGTAGCTTTTTCCTAATCCCATTTTTCATGAACCTCAAAATGATCAGCGCCTACGAAATCCTGGAAAAACCACTGGGGATCAAAATCCGAAAAATGGGATCCGTGATTTTCCTGACCACTCGAATCCTATGGATGGCACTGCTGATTTTTCTCGCTTCCAAATCGATGGTGGTGATGATGGGCTGGTCCGACGACGTCATCCTCCTGATCTCGGTCATTCTGGGAATTATCACCATAGTGTATACCACGGTAGGGGGGTTAAAAGCCGTGCTCATCACCGACGTCATCCAGTTTGTGATCTTGTCCATCGGAGCCATCGTAACCATCGTTATGGTAGCCTCCCAATTTGAGGGCTTCACTGACCTCATCCCCACAACCTGGAATCCCAACTGGCAAAAAATAGAGGTATTCAACTTCAGTCCGTACGTCCGACTGACGATCTTTTTTGCCTTTATCAATACGATTACCTGGTGGGTGTGTACGACCGGATCCGACCAAATGGCCATCCAGCGATTTCTATCGACCAAAAATCTGAAAGCAGCCCGTCAAACCTTCGCCGTCACGCAAACCGGAATGATATGCATGACGATGATGCTGATGTTCGTCGGGTTTTCGATCGTAAAGTTCTATGGGGCAAAACCCAACCTGCTCCCCGCGGGCATGAACGTCCAGGTCGATGCGGATTTCCTATTTCCGCACTTTATCGCGAATCAGTTCCCCATGGGGATGTCGGGACTCGTCATCGCGGCTTTGTTCTCGGCTTCGATGTCCAGCCTTTCCTCGGGCATCAATTCAGCCAGTTCGGTGCTAATGACCGATATCCTGGACAAATACGTGGCGAAATTTAAAAACGAATTGACCGGCATCAAAATAAGCAGCGCCGTACTGGGTGTGGTCGTCGTACTGCTGAGTTTGCTGATCCCATTGATCCCCGGCAATGTCATCGAAGTGACCGCCAAGACCAATGGATTGTTTATCGCCCCGCTGTTCAACCTGTTTTTTATGGCCTTATTCCTGAAAAACCCCAAACCATTTGGGGTAGTCATGGGCTCCATTTATGGGTTTTTTGCCGGATTTACGATTGCCTTCTGGGACGTCCTCACCGACAACCCGTCCTGGTCGTTTTTGTGGATCGCCATTACTTCACTGCTTGTTTCGGTCATCAGCAGCGTGGTATTTAACAGCCTGTTTCCCCGCATGAAAAATACCAGAGCCTGGATCATGGGTCTGTTGTTATTGCTCCCCTGGGTAGTGTTTTTTATATTAATTTGAACCCGCTAAAAAATAGAATATGCGTGAAATGAGAAAAAGTCAGGTATTAAAAAAACTGAGATCCGGGGGTTTTGTAAGTTGTTTTAAGATCAACATCCCGGACCCTCGTATCACAGAAATCGCTGCTATGTCCGGGTTTGACTGCCTTTGGCTGGACCAGGAGCACATCGGCCTGGACTGGTCCACGCTGGCTGCCAATATTTGGGCTGCCAAATCGCAGGATACCGATATTTTGGTCAGAGTCTCCCGGGGTGGATACAGCGATTATATCAAACCGCTCGAACTAGACGCCACTGGTATCATGGTGCCTCACGTAGTGAGCACGGAAGACGCCAAGAAGGTTATCCGCCAGACCCGTTTTCATCCTCTGGGACGACGGCCATTGGATGGGGGCAACAACGATGGTGCTTATACCATGATGGATTTCAATCAATATATACAGGATGCCAATCAACAAAGGTTTGTAATTTTACAAATTGAGGATCCGGAACCATTGGACGAACTGGATGCCATAGCATCCCTCGAAGGTTTTGACATGTTGTTTTTTGGCCCCGGAGATTTCAGCCAGGGAATAGGTGCGATCGGACAATGGGATCACCCCAAAATCAGGGAAGCCAGGGAAATGGTAGTTCGGGCAGCTCATAAGTATGGTAAATTCGCTGGTACCGTAGGGAATCCGGCCAATCTGGAGGAGCTAAAAACCATGGGTTATAATTTTGTGAGCGTAGGCGCTGATGTAGTGGGGCTGTCCCAATATTGCAAGCAAATGAGATCGTCATTTGGAGAGCCGGAACAGGACAAATCATCGGGTGGATATTTTGAAACAAAATAGAAATGAAAAAGCGTATTCTGGGTCGTACGGGGATGGAAATCTCTGAAATTGCTTTTGGTGGCGTGAGTATCGGAATGCCCTATGCTGGGCAACCTATGCCCCCTGAATCTGAATCTATCCGGATTTTGCACCGGGCACTGGAGGCAGGCATCAATTTTTACGATACCGCGCGTATGTACGGTGTCAGTGAGCAACTCATAGGAAATGCCTTCAAAGACAGACGGGATGAAGTCATCATAAATACCAAATGCGTTCATTTTCTGGATCCCAGTGGAAAAATTCCCTCGGATATAGATTTGGAAAGGACCATCCATGAATCACTGGAAAAAAGTATGAAGACCCTGGGCACCGATTACATCGATGTGTATATGCTTCACCAATCATCCATGGACATTCTGACCAACGACGAAGTGGCCGGGATTTTTACAAATCTGAAAAAACAGGGCAAGGTGCGCGCCATCGGCGCTTCTACGTACACACTGGAAGAAAGCAGAACATGCATAGATGCGGGTATATGGGATGTGATCCAATTGCCATTTAACCTGATGGATCAGCAGCAGAGCACATTTTTTCCCAGAACCAGAGAGCTGGGAATCGGTCTGATTATCCGCTCGGTGCTTTTCCGTGGAATGCTCACCGACAAACCACTGAACTTACGTCCGGAACTGCAAGAAGTGGCCGATCATATCCGGAATTTCCAGGAACTGATTGGTCGGGATATCCCCGATTTGGTCACATTGGCGATGAAGTTTGTTTTGTCCTATGATGCGGTGGGCTCAGTATTGGTTGGTATGGATCGGATGGAACATCTCCACGCAGCTTTGGAGGTAGCGGATGGATCGTATTTTGACGAGGAGCTGATGAGCAAGTTGGAAAACCTCGCGTATCCAGATCCCGGGTTTTTGAATTTGAGTCATTGGGTAAAAAATGGCTGGTTAGAAAATTAAAAAAATACAATAATGATAAAAATAGGAATGATAGGAATGAGCCCCGGGAATGCACACCCCTATTCTTGGTCATCTATAATCAACGGGCAATACAACGGAGAGGAAATCAACCGGATCGGTTATCCGGGAGTCACCGACTACCTCAATAAGAACAGAGCTACTCTGGGAATCGAAGGGGTGGAGGTCAGTCATATATGGACGCAGGATCGTTCGATCTCTGAGAGTATTGCGGAATCATCGGGCATATCAGTCGTAGCCGATCAGTTGACGGATATGATAGGTCATGTGGATGCGATTATTCTGGGTCGGGATGACCCGGAAAACCACGTGGAAATGGCCCGCCCCTTTATCGATGCGGGATTGCCCATTTTTATTGACAAACCGCTCGCAGCGTCCACGGCGGATCTGCAATATTTCAAGGAAAAAATTGAGGAAGGAAAATTCATTTTATCCTGTTCCTCGATGCGTTATGCCAAAGAAACCCAATTGGCCCGGACCATTATTGATTCACTCGGTCCGGTACAGCTCGTATCGGCCACCGGCAAGAAAGACTGGATCAAGTATGGAGTGCATATGCTGGAAGCGGTATTCTCAGTGTTGGATGACCCGATTCCTCAGTCGGTCTGGTCGGTTGGCGAAAAAAATAAAGAGGTGGTACAAGTGAAATTTGAGGGAGGAATCGTAGCGACCTTTCATTTGTTTATGGATATTTCTTCTACCTTCCAGGTCAATATATTCGGCACCGAAGATTATTACCACTATGCAATAGGGGATAGTTATGCCATGTTTCGGCACAATCTGGAAGTTTTCGTAGAGAGCATCAGAAGAGGCCATTCCTTATTGCCATTTGAAAAAACTTATCAAATCATCAACACGGTCATCGCGGCTCTTGAAAGTCAGCAATCCGGACAACCTATAAATCTGAAATAATCATGAACGTACTGGAATCTTTTCGTCTGCACGGCAAGGTAGCACTGGTTACCGGAGGAGCCGGGATATTGGGCAAATCCATCGTAGAAGGACTGGCCGAGGCCGGAGCCACGGTCATTTCCGCATCCAGAAATGTGGCGACAGGTCTCCAACTCCAGGAGGATTTTGCCAAAAGGGGGCTGGAAATCCACCTTCTCCAATACGATCAGTCCGACCACGAATCCATCGTGGGGTTGAGACAAAAAATCAAAAGCGACTTTGGTGGTTTGGACATATTTGTCAACAACGCTGTGGCCCGGCCAATGAAAGGTTATGAGGGAAGCATTGATCAGATAGAGCAGTCCATGCAAATCAATGGAACCGGAAACATCGATATCCTCAGAGAAATGGCTGCCCTCATCGACGAAAGAGGGGGTGGAAGTATCATCAATATCAGTTCGATGATGGGGATGTTTGGACCCGATCTGTCCAATTATGAAGGGACGGATATGGGCACACCCCCGCCGGATTACTACTTTCACAAGGGAGGACTGATCACGCTCAGCAAATATTTTGCAAAAGTTCTGGCCGGTAAAAACATCCGGGTCAATACCATTTCACCTGGTGGAATCCTCTACCATCAGCCAGAACGGTTCTTGGAAAATTACTGTAAAAAAGTACCGCTGAGAAGATTGGCTGATGCCAGTGACATCAAGGGCTTAATCGTTCTGCTGGCTTCCGATGCCGGGTCGTATATCAATGGCGAGAACATCCTATTGGACGGGGGATTGCTAGCGTAAAATCAGGTTGTTCAATGACCTTCCAGCTCGATTTTCTTCCGATACGTACTGGGATTCATCCCTTTGTATTTTTTGAACTGGCGATTGAAGTTAGCAAGGCTGTTGAACCCACTCTGGTATGCGATCTGAGCAATGGTCCGGTCGGTTTCGGACATGATGACGCAGGCCTGACCAATCCGGATGGAATTGACATATTCCACGAAGGTCATACGGAATCGCTCTTTAAAAAAGTTGCACAGTGAAGTCACGCTCATATTGGCCACTTCGGACATATCCTGTAGGGTGATTTTCTTTTCGAAATTTTGCATGATGTACTCCATGATCACCTTAAATCGATCAGACGGTCCAG
>CALEIL010000363.1 GCA_937876435.1 uncultured Bacteroidota bacterium | reverse complement strand
CACCCGAGAGGTATAATCCAGTGGAATATCGCTTCCTGCCCCTCGGCGCGTGAGAAGTAGGGTTTTGTATGCTTCTGCCCCGACGCGGCCTCCGACGATCTCGCACCATTCTCTGGCGCTGGGATTGGCGTGGGTGGCGAGGTTGTCGACCTGGGTAATGTCTCCGCAAGCCCCCTGCAAGAAGACCACGGGCAGTGCCGCGTTACCCGTAGCGCGGCGCAATGTCCTTTCCATGGTCCAGATCCAGTTTGCAGAGATACCACCGGGGTTGGTGGTGGCGTGGCAGGAGAAATTGACGATCGTTCCCAAAAGACGTCCGTCCAGATCCCAAACCCCCACGGTACCCACGTCCGGGTCAATTGGTCCGGCGTAATCGATGATGTCCGGGTTGCCCACTCCGGGGTGTGAGTAGGTCTGTCCATTTTTCATCCGGAGTCTTCGGTTGAAGGATACTTTATCTTCGTGGCCCACTCCCACGGCCATTTTGGCCTCGGTTTTGTACCGGTCCGCCTGCACGACAGCCTGGATGATTTGGTGAGTCAAATGCTGCGTATATCCCGGATCTGCGGTGATAGATTTATTGAACACCAGGTCTTTTACCAGCGGGGATGCATCCTCAAAGAGCCTGGCATCGGTCATCGCGATCGGTCCCGAGGAATGCGAATGTGAGGCGCCGATCATCACGGCATCCGGATCGATACCGCACAATTCTTCAATACCAGCCCGGGCGGCAAGCACCACATCCCGGGTAATAAACAAAATATCGACCCCGACGACGGCCACTCTTTTGTTGCCATCATCAAATACTGCTGCGCGCACCTTGCACCGATCGTTGAACGTGGTATTGTAGCTTTTGCCGTACCCGCCTGGCTTTTCCATTCCGATATCCGGAGTTATGTCCATTTCTGCAAATCCCGCCTTGAATGTGGATGTTCCTTCATTCTGAGCGGTGGATCCGATGCCTCCAAAGACCAATAGGCTGAACGTCAAAAGAATAATGATGTGTTTCATGAATTAAAAACTTTGAATTTTACTTTTCAGAATAATCTTAGGATTGTATCGGATCAAGATATGGACAATATTATTTTTTACCGGTAGAAAGTGGAGTTTTTGTATATTTATTAAAATCCCGCAATGGAGTAGCCCAATAGAATCCCGTGTGTGTAAACAACTTTTTTCACAATAGTTTTGACCAGTACAAATCTTAGAAATTTTAATAAATGATATTGTCGATAACTTTAGGAAAATCAAAGAACCAATATGTGCATACGATTAATCACTTTTGCTTTTATCTTGTATACTACTACCAGTTTGAGTAGCCAAGCCATCGATTCACTGGACGAATTTACATCATCGGCAGCACGTCAAGCAGTAGCCGTCGACAATCGATATGTGTACGTGATCGCTAACAAAACGATTGAGAAACACGAAAAATCTACTGGAAAATTAATTCAAAGCTGGCAAGATACAACGGGTGTCTTCCAACATCTCAACAGCGGGATTGTCAAAGATGGGTATTTGTATTGTGCACATTCCAATTTCCCTGAAATCCCAATGGCCAGTTCCATCGAGATCTTTGATTGCAATAGCCTTGAACCTGTCGGAAGTCATAGTTTTGGGATTAATATCGGTTCAGCTACCTGGATCGATTGGCATGATGGACATTGGTATGTCGCTTTTGCACAATACAATCGGTTTAAAGAACTTACGGGTAGAGATAATCGATGGACCCAAATCATCAAATATACCTCTGATTGGCAGCGTGTATCGGGGTGGATATTACCTCCTGATTTGATACAACGCTTTGATTCAATGAGTAATTCGGGTGGTTACATCACCGAGGAGGGGAAAATTTATCTGACCGGGCACGATTTCAAAGAGGTATACGTATTGGAATTCCCTGATCATGGCTTCACTTTACGGTGGATACGCACCCTGAAAGCCCCTTTTGAGGGGCAAGGCATTGCCGTCGACCCCGGAAATCCTTCAATACTCTACGGAATTCAGAGAAGTCAACAGAAAGTTGTCAAAGGGAAGATTAAATATAAATGAGATTGGTACCCATTTCGCATGTCCGAATTTAATAACCACATATTGGAGGGAGTTTGGGGCATGATTTCTATGATTTTCTCAATTTTAAAATGTAATTCCAGATAAAAACTTTAACATTTCCCTGCTGACAGAGGGTTGTCATTTGCGGGTCTTAGGTTTGTAGTGTTGAAATTATTAAACCATAAATTTTATAGAATTATGAACAGCACAGCAAAAAAAGCAACCGTAGATGAAGTCATCACACCCGATGAATTGTTGAAACACTGGCAGGGGCACCGGGATTTAACACGCAGAGTGATCGAAGCATTTCCAGAGAAAGAGTTTTTTAGTCACCAGATCGGAGGGATGCGAACATTCGCCGACATGGTGATGGAATTACTGGCCATAGCTGGGCCTGGAGTCCGTGAAATTGCCACTGGTCAGCAATCTGCATTCGAGGAAAAGCTCGATCATAAAAACAGCAAGGACACCATATTGCGTTGGTGGGATGAATCCACCGAAACACTCAATTCGCATTGGAAGGAAATTCCCGAGTCCAGGTTTCATGATCCCATTAAAAGTTTTGGCCAGTGGGAGGGTACCGTCCTTTCCTCTATATTGTATTATATCGACAATGAAATCCATCACCGGGGACAGGGCTACGTCTATTTGCGTTCCCTGGGAATCGAGCCACCAGCCTTTTGGGACAGACCATAATCCAGAATTGTTGCCCTTTCAATCTCGATATGGGATTGAAAGGGTTTTCTTATACCTCTTGTTTTTTGGTGGCTTCCTTCAAAATTTTCCGGATCGTTTCTTTCAATGGTTCCGGTTCCAATATCCGGGCTGAATCGGCGAACATCAAAAACCAGCGCGGAAAGCCCGTGATGGTATCCCGGACACTGAAGGTCATTTCCACCTGACCCGAATCTGTATCCCTTTCGGAAATAAAGCCAAAAGCGTCCCGATCATACTTCATATACTTCGCAGTATTTTTATCGACCAGCAAAATCACTTTTGTCTTGTCGTGCTGATCCATCTTTTGACGGTGTTCTGCGACCGTACCGTGGGAAAGTTTAAATGTCTGATCGCTTTGGGTGATGTTGTGAATCCGGTCGATCCGAAATTGCCGGTAATCTTTCCTCAAATGACAATAGCCGAGAATGTACCAAAACCTGTTTTCATGGAAAAGCCCCACCACCTCCACATTTCGCAGGACCGGCGTCGCCTGTCTCATGGATTGATAGTTTAAAATCACCTGCTTTTTTTCGACCACGCTTTCAAACAGGATTTCCAACGCGTTGGGTATTTGTTGGTTGAATGCCTTTTGGACGGAATGGATACTGATATGCGAATCCAGAGCCACCACCCAATCCTTGACCGAACCACGCAATACGGACTTGATCTTGAACATGGCCGATTCGAAATGATTTCCCAGATTTTTGTCGGAGAAGTGTTGCATCAATTTTTCTGCGGCTACAAAACTACCTGCTTCCTCCTTTGAAAACATAACGGGGGGCAACCGGTAACCTTCCATCATCGAATACCCCATACCCGCTTCTCCAATGATGGGGACGCCGGCTGAATTGAGACTCCGGATATCTCGGTATATAGTGCGCAAACTGACCTGAAACCGATCGGCCAATTCCTGGGCTTTGACCGTTTTTTTGGATTGTAACTGGATCAAAATAGCAACAATGCGATCGAAACGGTTGGGTGTATCGTAATCCATTCGAGAGTATTTCAAATAATAACAGAGATAAATTATAACGGCAAAGATAATTTTGAATTTTGACAACCGGACGATGATTGCTAAATCAAGCTCTCGCGGTTTTACGCAGAACTTTTCCTGTAGAATCTTTCCTGGGCAGAAAGATCTGCAGCTCCGGGGCAGACACGATCGATTCTAGATGAGCTTTTTCCCGGCGATCTTATGATCCCGCTTTCGTCAACCTTCGTTCAACGTTCCCACCATAAACAAAATTTGGCTCAATCACCCCTCAACTTGCCGCAAATACACTCTAATAGAGGAAAAATTCCCGTTAAATTTACTGGGACAAATATATTGATGATCGCAATTCAAGTAAAACGATCTGAAATATGCCTTATTAACTGACGAACAAAAATGAAATGAAAACTAATCCTTATCTCAATTTCGACGGGCAGGCCGAAGAAGCATTTGAATTTTACCAATCCGTTTTCGGAGGGGAGATTACAAAAATGAAATTTTCTGAAATGCCGGGGGGAGATCAAACCCCTGATAATGAAAAAAACCGGATGATGCACATTTCCTTACCGATCGGTAGCAGCACCGTTCTCATGGCATCGGACATCATGCCCTCACAGGGTCACGTCCTCGACAAAGGAAATCATATGTACATTTCCCTCCATCCGGACAGTCGCGAGGAAGCGGACCGGATCTTCAATGGTCTCTCTGTAGACGGAAACATTGAAATGCCTATGGAAGATCAATTCTGGGGCGATTATTTTGGAAGTTTCATCGACAAATTCGGCATCGGCTGGATGATCAATTACAACAAGGATTTCTAAGCTGGGGTAGCGGGAGCCCTGGGGTAGAGGGAGCTCCAGCTCCCTTATAATTTTACATATTTTCCCGTAGCTGGAGCTACGGGGTTCCCGGGCTACCCTTGTTTACCTCTTAAACACCGGCGATTTCAGGGGTGTAGTAGAGGGGGTATTCCCTTTTATCATCGGCCATCCATTCTCCTGCCATATCACGGGGTCCATCATCAACATCCGGCGGGTAGCACCGCTCGACACCTTTCCCTGATTCCTGTCTATTCCGTGGTAGATAAACCAGTCGGTTCCCTCGTCGTCTGTGACCAGCCGGGCATTGTGACCCGGTCCGACGAAAATCTCATTCCCCTGGATAAACAAGGTGCCATTGCCCCGTTCCGTCAGTGGATTACCCTGTTTATCAACATAAGGACCCATCAGATTTTTTGATCGGCCAATCATCACGTGATATTTTGTATCAGCGCCCTCACAGCAATTTCCTTTGGAACCGAAGAAGTAGTAATATCCTGCCCGGTAATGGATCATTACCCCTTCAAAATCTCCGGCTGCTATCTTTATTTTCCTTGAAAAATCCGGAGCGGAAAGACCGTCCTCAGCCAACGGAATCCCATAGGTCCCCTGCGCGGGTGAATCGTTGTAACTTCCCCAAAACAGATACTTCTGATCGTTTTCTTCGTGAAAAAAGGGATCGATGGAATTGGGCACACCGACCTCTTCGCTGGTAAAAAGCTTCCCCTGATCCTTGAACGGACCCGTAGGATGGTTCGCTGTCGCCACCCCAATGCCCGGATTGGGGTCCCCCCACACAGAATAAGAATAGTACAGATAATACGTCCCATCCACCAGATTCACATCAGGAGCCCACAGTCCACCCTTGCTTTTCCATCCCGGTTTTTTTTCAAATGCTTCACCCACCACTTCCCAGTTCACCAGATTGACCGAGCGCAGGATGGGAATCAACCGGCTGCCTTCCCCATCTCCCCAGTTATCCTGGGTTCCATACGCATAGAAGACACCCGTTTCAGGTTCTCTCAGAACAGAAGGATCAGCCAGAATGGGTTCAAAAACCGGATTGGCATACAAATGCTGACCCGCATTATCTTTAGAAATTGAGCGATTTTGGGCTATGGAACACCCGAAAATTAAAAGTACAAAGCATGGGATCAACCACCATCCCGGTAAAAGCTTCACAAAAGTATTATCACCGTCTCCATTCATTGATGTGCGATTTATGATATTGGATGGCTTCATCAGAATGATTCTAAAAAAATCATGGTGATCATCTGATTCCACCACTTAACGTCCATTTGACGAAAGGCTTTATGCACCTCTCTCCGTTCCGCAATTTTGCCCAATATAAAAATTTCTCTAGTAAATGGAATTGTCCTGGCCCCTTAAATGATGACGTAGAGATTCAGACAAGGATCAACCTTGGATTCTAGTTTTATAAGTTTTTATAATTAATTATTCAATATAAATCAGCATAAAACCTTTGAAATTTTTCTCTGGCATCAGGAATGGAAAATTGCCAATTAGTTTTGATGCAATTATCATTTCTATGCTTTACCAGTGCCTCGATTTCTGTCGATACTGTTTTTTGTTCCTTCATTCTACGGTGTAAGCATTGAACACTTATAGCATGTATTTCGATTTCGGCCATATTTAGCCATGAGGCATTAACAGGTGTAAAATAAAATTGAACTT
>CALEIL010000362.1 GCA_937876435.1 uncultured Bacteroidota bacterium | reverse complement strand
CGGGCAGGTCTCGCTACGTCCCTTCGGTCCTAGTCTCGCCTTCGCACACCCAAACCCACACCCGTACGGTTATATCTACAACATTCTCTATCTTTACATGAAATTGTAGATATGTCTATAAAATTGAAAATACCCCAGGATGTCCGACTTCGGCCGCACTACCTGGAACAGGTCCGACCATTCATGGGTAAGAACATCATCAAGGTGTTCACGGGACAACGTCGGGTCGGGAAAAGTTACCTCCTTTATCAACTTATGGAGATGATCCTACAGGAAAATAAGGACGCTTCCATATTGTACATCAACAAGGAGGACCTGGATTTTTCCTTCCTCAAGAATGCTGAGGATTTGAATGCCTACGTACTCGAGCACAAATCGGCCACCGGTACGACCCACGTATTTATAGATGAAATTCAGGACATTGAAGATTTCGGGCTTGCCTTGCGTTCCCTATTGCTGCATACCGAATTGGATTTGTATTGCACCGGCAGCAATGCCAATCTGTTGTCGGGCGACATAGCGGGGCACTTGAGCGGGCGATTTATTGCACAGGAAATATACAGCCTGTCCTATGTAGAATTTCTGGATTTCCACCACCTGGACAATAATCCGGACAGTTTGGAGCTATACCTCAAGTATGGTGGGTTACCCTACCTTAAACATCTCGACCTCCGGGACGAAATCGTTTTTGAATACCTGAAAAATATATACAGTACCATCGTTTACCGGGACATCATCAACAGATACGCTATCCGCAATACCCCATTTCTGGAAAGTCTGGTGTTGTTTCTGGCGGCTCAGACGGGCAGCATTTTTTCAGCCAAAAAAATAAGTGACTTCCTCAAGTCTCAGCGCGTCAATATCCCACCCAATCAGGTGCAGATCTATATACAGTATTTGACCGATGCCTTCCTGATACACAAAGTACCGCGGTACGATATCGTAGGAAAACGCCTCTTTGAGATCGGAGATAAATATTATTTTGAAAATCTGGGCATTCGTCATGGCTTGTGGGGCTACCGCCTCGAGGACCGGGGTAAAATTATGGAAAACGTGGTTTACAATCAGCTCCTATATGAGGGCTACTCCGTTAAAGTAGGTCAATTGGGACAAAAAGAAATTGATTTTGTCGCTGAAAAGGATGGAGAGAAGCATTATTATCAGGTAGCGCTAAGCATCAACGATCCCGCCACGCTGGACCGAGAATTTGGAAATCTGAGGAAAATTCCCGACCACTACCCTAAGTCCGTCATTACGATGGAAGGATTTTCCGGGAATACGTTTGAAGGAATTGAAACCGTGGATTTAAGAACTTTTTTGAGTTAAAGGTCCCTTCAACCCAGTCAAGAAATTAACGTAACTGGTATTACCGTAATGAGAATTACGTTATATTTGCTTTTAATACGGATATGAGATTTTACGATCGAGAGCAGGAATTGGCCCTATTAGGCGATATGCGCACCGCATCCAGACAGGAAAGCAGGATGATGGTGGTCTATGGTCGCAGACGAATCGGAAAAACCAGTTTGATTCTGAAGTCAGTTGAACAGGAAACCTTTGTTTATCTGTTTGTCAGTCGAAAGAACGAAGTACTGCTGTGTAAAGATTTCATCGAAGAGATTCAGAAAAGTCTGGACGTACAAATATTGGGTACCTTCACCTCCTTTGCCAAGCTTTTTGGATATTTGTTGCAATTGTCCGAATCGAGACCCTTTACGGTGATTGTTGACGAATTCCAGGAATTTTACAGTATCAACTCTTCCGTGTATAGTGAGCTTCAACATTTTTGGGATCGGGGAAAACAAAAAAGCAAAATCAATCTGATATTAAGCGGTTCGGTATTTTCCATGATGAAAAAGATTTTTGAGAATGCCAGAGAACCTTTATTTGGCCGAGCCGATGAACAAATTCATTTGAAGCCATTTTCTACTGAAACGCTTCGAAACATTATGGAGGAAAATCATCCGGCATTTACCAATTGGGATTTATTGGCATTATATACATTTACCGGAGGAGTACCAAAATACGTTGAACTCCTGGTGGACAAGAATACCCTGGCATTTGAACCGATGATCGATGAGATATTCCGGGAAAATTCATTTTGGATCGATGAAGGGAAAAATCTGTTGGTGGAAGAAATGGGGAAGGAGTACGCCACCTATTTTTCTATTTTGTCATTACTGGGGAGTGGGAAAACGTCCAGGCCGGAAATCGAATCTATTCTGGAAAAAAACATTGGCGGCTACATGGATCGGTTGATCCATAACTATCAGTTGATTCGTCCGCTCAGACCCATGTTTTCAAAGCCGGGAAGTCGCAACCTGAAATACGTCATCGAAGATAATTTTTTAGGATTTTGGTTTCGGTTCGTTTTCAAATACAGCAGTGCGCTGGAGATAAACAGGTTTTCTTACGTCAAAACCATATTAAAACGGGATTTCAGCACCTTTGCCGGACGGATTTTGGAAAAGTGGTTTCGGGATCAAATGGCACTTTCCGGCCTATATACCCGCATAGGAGGATATTGGGACAACAGGGGTGAAAACGAAATTGACATCGTGGCACTGGACGAATCGGGAAAGAAAGCGAGCCTGGTAGAAGTCAAGATCAATAAGAAAAAAGCGAATCTGGAAATTTTGAAGGAAAAAGCGATAAAAATCCTGCCCGGATTAAAAGACTATGACATCTCTTACCAGATAATGGGACTGGAGGACATGTAAGGACTAGTGCACCAGTCAATAAATTCGTGACACTTCTGACGGATTCTTTTTCGTCATATCCTCCCTTCCGTTGGTCGGGAGGCAGGCTTTCATCATCTAAAGCCTTATGTAGCTATGGCTATACGCGGTTTAGCTTCTTCGATCTGACAAAAAATAACCTCGTCTTAAGTATCACGAACTTAATGCCCGGCACACTAGGGATTAGGGACTATGGGGTATGATAGGCTCATTTTGTTCGGCCACCCATAACCACACACCCCCAGCTAATAGTTAAATCATAAAATAGTACAATAATTAGTCAAATTAGGATTAAGAAAAACGAAGGTAGTCTTCGAACTTTGATCTACCATAAAACTCCATGAGGGATATTATTTCGATTCCTGGCCGGGTTGAACCAAACGAGATGACTACCATGCACATAAAGTTTATAGGATTATTGACTCTTGCTATAGTCGCTTCAAGAGGGCTGATCGCCCAGTCTTTCAGTGATGTAGCATATCCACAGCTCGTTTCAGAAAAGTTTCTTTTTCAAGGTGGTGTAGCGGAAAACGGAGATAAACTGGTCATTGACCGCGATGATAATGTGTACGTCCTGACCGGTGAAAATCTATACATTTTACTGGATGGCAAGATGGTTCCCAACCGTCAATACCGACCCCTCCAGGGGAAAACTCCTATCGATATTTCGGTACAGTCTGAATCCGGAGAGTTATACTATCTTTACCCGGATCATTATCTGTCCAATACGCATGCGGGGAAACCTTTCGGGCAATTTGAACCGGGAAAATTTGCAATGATAGCCGTGAACTCTGCTGGTCATATTTTGGTTGCCGGCGGTCAGAGTTTTCAAATATTTCGAGAGGGTCATTCGACCACCGGCCGTGAGTCGACCCCGATTCAGGAAATCAAAGCGTGTGGGAATGATTTTTTCATCAAAACCAAATTTGGGATAAGTTTATACGAAGACGGACGCTTTGAATCGGTCGTCAACGATTCCAAAATAACGAGCTGGGCAATTGCGGAGGATAGCCTTTTTATCGGGTCTGAATCCGGGTATTATATCGTGAACCCTACGAATGGCCGGAAACTAAAACCCACCAACAGTGGTCTCCCGGTTATCCCACCCACTTCGATGACAGTACTCGAAGGGAGTCTGTGGATGGGTTCCGGCAAGGGAGCCTACGCTACCCGGGATCACGATGATTTCAGATATTTTGCCTCCCGACGATGGTTGTTGGAGGATCTAGTACTGGATGTGGGTGTTGATTCTAATGGGAACGGATATATCCTGACGCAATCCGGTGTGTCGAAGATCAAATTTGAGCCGATGACTCTGGAGACCAAGGCGGATTATTTCCATCAAAAGATCAGGAAAAGGCATCTCAGATATGGATTGATCGGAGAGGTGCACCTCCAGAAACCAGGTGATATTTCCACTATGGAAATGGTCGATACTGACAATGACGGGCTGTGGACATCATTTTATCTGGGGAGCGAAGTCTTCCGTTATGCGACCACGGGTGACCAGCAGGCCCGTGCCAACGCAATGGAATCCTTCGAAGCTTTTGAGAGATTGTTGTCGATTAACCAACTGGAGGGATTCCCTTCCCGTACGTTTGAGCGGGAAGGTTACAAGGTTTCTGATCTTGACCGATGGCGGGACAGCCCCGAAGAGGGTTGGGAATGGAAGGGTCATACGAGTAGCGATGAGTTTGTCGCTTATATCTGGGTAGCTGGCATTTTATCGCAATATCTGGATCTGAATGCGGAGGAAGAAGCGAGGGTCAGGGAATTTATCGACCAGATTATGAGCCACATTATCCGACATGATTACTATTTTGTAGATGTGGATGGTAAGCCCACGCTATGGGGTCGTTGGAATCCGGAATATATCAACCATTACCCTGAATCGGTAACCGACAGGAAACTGGGAAGTGCCACGATTACCGCGGGTTTGCATCTGGCTTATAAACTTACCGGAAAAGAATTGTATAAGGAAGAATGGAACAGGTTGTTTGATCAATTTGGATACCTGGACAATATCAGGATTCCGATCAGCAGTATTCGCTCTACCCCCAATGTTTTTTATGCGGGGCACAATATGGGAGAAGGTGGCTGGAATCATTCAGACGATGAAATGTATTTTCTGACTTATTGGATATTGTATCACTTCGCACCGGAAGACCTGAAATCCACCTATTCCTCTGTTATTTCGGATCATTGGAAGATCGAACAACCGGAGCGGAATGCCTTGTGGAATCTTATTTCTTACGGCACGTCAGGGGATTTGGATCTGGAATCGGTCCGATGGCATTTACACGAATTTCCCCTGGATATGGTTCGTTGGCGAATGGAAAATTCGCATCGAAAGGATCTCGAATTTTTGGAGTCCAATTTCAGAGATCAGACTACCAGTCGGTTGATTTCCCCGGCGGAGCGGGCGGCCGTCCGGCACAATGCCAATCCGTTTCGACTGGATAGCGGAGGGGACGGGCGAGCGGAATTGGCGGGTGATGAATATCTCCTGCCGTACTGGATGGGAAGATTCTTGAAGGTAATAGTACCATCGGAATGAAATTTAAAGCAAAACCTGCATCAAAAAATAAAACCCTATAAACCCTTTGGGAATAGTCCCCAAAGAGTCAGATATGTCCGATTTGTTCCGGGGTTTAGCCATCGCCGGTATGATTAGGTTGAAACCCCGGGGTCGGGCAAATCAAAATTTGAGGAAATGATGAATGACGAACTCATTCGGAATCTGATTGCAGGTCAAAAGTGGGAGATGGAGAGTGGGAGGTTTGCCCGGAATCCAGCGCGGATAAAGGGGACAGGAAACTGATAAAATACTGGATTTCAAATACATCGGAGTTTCCAATTTGTATTGAAATATGGAACGGTTTTATTTTTGAAAGTGGTATATTCACCGCCTTTGTAAAGGGAGGTAGAAATTGATAAATTTAAATTTTAATATTATGTTGAATAGAGCTGTCTTTCAGGGCATAGTCGTGGCCCTGTTTTTTGCAATAGCGATACCCGTATTTGGTCAAAATAAAAAACCGGCTGACCGCCCCAGGCTAATAGTGGGAGTGGTAGTGGACCAGATGAGATGGGATTACCTGTACAAGTTTCAGGATCGTTACGTCGAGGGTGGTTTTAAAAGAATGCTTCGCGAAGGCTTCTCGTGCGAAAATACGCAAATCGATTACGCTCCGACGGTCACAGCTATCGGTCACAGCACTGCATTCACCGGCAGCGTGCCTTCGATCACCGGGATCATAGGCAACGGATGGTACGACCGGCGGATCCGGAGGGGCATCAACAACGTAGAAGATACTTCGGTCCTTACTGTGGGAGCACCTCAGGACGGACCATCCCGGTCGCCTCACAATATGCTCACCACGACGGTAGGGGATGAACTTAAGATATCCAATGGATTTCAAAGTAAGGTCATCGGAGTGGCTATTAAAGATCGTGGAGCCATCTTACCTGCTGGTCATCTATCCAATGGATCCTACTGGTACGACAGTGGGACGGGCCATTTTGTGACGAGTACGTTTTATATGGATGATTTACCGGAATGGGTGAAAAAATTCAATGCCCGGAAACTTCCGGAGCAATATCTGACTCAAACTTGGGAAACACTGTTCCCTATCGAAACCTATACGCTAAGTGAGGCGGATGACAGACCTTACGAGAACAAAATGATCGGTAAAAAGTCGGCCACGTTTCCATACGAATTTGGAAAAGCGGATACAGATCCCGGTGATATCCGGAGCGTCCCCTTTGGCAATACGATCACCATGGAAATGGCCAAAGCGGCCATCGAAGGAGAGAATCTGGGGAGTGGTGAGGTCACGGATATGCTGACGGTAAGTTTTAGTGCTACCGATGGTCTGGGCCATACCGTGGGACCCAATGCGATCGAAATCGAGGACATGTACCTCCGTCTGGATCGTGAATTTGCGGAGTTTTTTGAATTTCTCGATGAGCGGTATGGAAGTGATGGTTACCTCTTTTTCATCACAGCGGATCACGGCGTCTCTCAATCACCCGGCTTTCTAAAAGAGTACAAGCTACCCACCGGTGTATATGGAGGTGAAATCCAGGAAAGCATCGACGAGGCTGTTCAGAGTAAATATGGCATCGAAGACGTCGTCGAAGCACAGGCCAACGCTCAGATTTATCTCAACTGGGATCATATCAATGCCCAAAACAAGGACGTGGATACTGATGAGTTGATCGATTTTATAATCCGTGATTTATTGAAGCACGACGGGATAGTGGATGCCTGGCCTACCAGAAAACTGGGGACTGCACCCTGGCCGGACGCCGTAAAATCCCGATTTATCAATGGTTACAACGCTCAGCGGGGAGGAGACATCGTCATCATTATGAAGCCCGGCTGGAAAGGTGGGAGTCCCACTGGCGCCACGCATGGGTTGTGGTATCCCTATGACAACCATATTCCTCTGGTATGGATGGGCTGGCATATCAATGCCGGAGAAACCAACCGACTTGTGAGAATGACCGATATCGCTCCTACTATTTCGGCCATGCTGGATATTCAGATGCCAAGTGGTAGCATTGGAGACCCGATATTGGAGATTACGGATCGGAAATAACAATATATAGTGGAGTTACCAATGGGTATGAACCATTGGAGGAGGGGTGTGATCCTCTATGAGCTGTATCGAGTGAAACATGTTTTCCCTGGGGAGGAGGAAGCTCCTGCTTCCTTCGTAAAATAATGTTTCATCCAATATTACTAATTGTAACAAGTGTATTGATTTTCGTCCATCAGGAAGTCCATATCATCAATGGATTTGAAAAGGTACCGTATAACTCGCTGAGTATATCAGACAGTATGGAATGATACAGGAACAATATTACGTCTAACTCGACTGATTTCAGTGGTGTCTCAGTTTTCTGTTATTTTTTTATCAAATTTTCCTTTACCTATTTATTGAGCCACAGTCAATAAATATATAGGTACGTACAATCTAAATCGGTGGTAGCGTTAGATGTTTGGTATTCAGCATTATAGGACCAAGTACAATCCCATGTTATTTGACATCGGACAAAGATTTATATCTTTAAATATTCATTGTAAATTGACTTTTAGTCATAAAAGGCAATAAAATTATTAAAAAATATGTTATAAAATATTGGAGTATTCATTTTTTTTTTTTTTTAAATTGGGGCTTTTTTTTTTTTTAACCGGTTTGCTATTTGGG
>CALEIL010000361.1 GCA_937876435.1 uncultured Bacteroidota bacterium | reverse complement strand
TACAGTAAAGATATATTAAATACAAATATTTTAACATAAAATATAGCATAACTTACTCGGTATATTCAAAAAATAATGTATAAGCCATGTGGTTTGCTATTCCTAGCAATCACTGATCTTTTTGGGAAGAGTAAAGAAAGAGATTTAATCTATTCTACCCTCCCCCCGATTCCAATATCTCCTTCAGCTTCGCCAGACCTTCTTCAAAATCCTTCCCGACCAGTTTTGCCATATCCATCAACAGCAGCATCACGTTCATCGGTGGGTTCATTACACCGGTAAATCCCCAGAACACGTCTGTGGTGGATTCATCGACTTTTTCGGTTTTGATATAGGCGTCGGACTCGGATTTGAAAGGTTTGAAAAACTCCAGCTTCGTATATACCGCCTTGTTTTCTTCCAGCGCCGTAATCGTCTGTTGACCGGCGCCCACCTTTTTTTGATCGCTCTCCCAGGCGGACCGGAATCCGATCTTCCCGTCTTCGCCCTGGTAGGTTTGTTTCATGTCAGGATCCAGCGTATTCCATTTGACCCACTGGTCCTGGTTGCGCAAGTGACTCACAAAATCATATACCTCTTTCAATGGCCGGTTGATCCGGATTGATTTTTCCACGCTGTACGTTTTCGGAGCAATGCTACTCAGAATAAAAACCAACAAAAGCAGACCGATCAGGATGTAAATGATCACCATGGCAAAAGATTTCGGTTTTAAAATTTGGTTAATTTACAACTTTTTCATTAAATATTATGCCACTCTGATTTGTATACCTTGTACGGGAGGTACAGGGGCCCAGGAAGCCCTGGGGTAGAGGAATCCCCGGGGTAGAGAAAAGTTTACCAGCCGCAATTGGCTGGCTCCAGCTTCCTTAATATACAATTTTCCCAAAGCAGAACAGGGTGTGTGATAACCATATTATGTTTTTACAACACCGAATTTAATTTTGTGCGATTTGGTGACTTGGAGTTTTAGTGGCCTAAATTTTACTTTTTTTGCCCCTAAATCTCTAAATCACGAAAATTCACAAAGGAAAACCAAATATAATTCTGTGCCTTATTTAAGTATTTAACTTTTCACACGGTCTGAGGAGCTTTGGGGTTCCCAGGGCAACTCAAAAGACACGATTGCGTAATTCTTTCATAAATCCAATTGCTTCCTCCTCACCGGGTTCCGGCAAAAACCATCGGTCCGAGTAGGCATTTACCTCCTCGTCCAGGTCAATTCCCGCACGGCCAAATATTTTTCTCTTCATCTCGTATTGCTTCCTAATCCCGTCCGGGACGTAGCGGTTGTATACATCCTGATCAAAGGTGATGTATGGATTGTTTGAATAGGTATTCATATTCCAATACTCATCCGATGTCACGGAAAATGTGTCCAGTTTCTGGATCAGTGAAACCAGTTCATTGCGATATTCCAAGCCACCTTTTCGCTGAACTGCCATAATTTTCTTTACGAACGGGGTATTCCCGATGTACTGGAATTTTACCGATACTTCAGCGGGCATCCTATCGTGCCAGGCCGTGCTCCAGTAATCCTGGGAATTCACATGAAAACGGCGGATCAGGTAATGGCCATCGACTTCCATGATTTGGACGGTACCTACTTCATTTTTCCGCTTTATTCGAAGAACATAGACCGGATATTGGTTCAGCATATAGGAACTATCCAGATTGCATTTGTATTTTTTAGCTTTTCGAGGTGAAAGCAAACCTTTCTCCTGCTGAACCCGGAGAAAATTCAAATTACTTCCCGAGCCGGGCAGCACTACGTCAGCAGGATCTACGGCTGGCATATTCTTCCTGTATTTCACCCAGGCCTGATTAGTTACGTATGACCTGGTCTGATCGCAGAAAAAATTCATATTGGAATACGGAGCTGCATCTGAAAGGTCACCCGTATATAAGATATAGCCCAGGCTCTCCATATACATGATAGGGATATCCTGGTAGTGAGCCTCCTCGGAGTAATGACCCAATGCTATAAACAGATCTTTTCTTTTTAAGTTTGCATATTCACGCACGGCCCGGACGAATATTTTATTCCAGTTTTCATTCCGCTGAGACACTTGTATTTCTACGGCCGGCAATTCATAAACACTGGGAGTCATCTCAATGATCTGTATATCTTTGGCCTGCATCCAGGGTATTGCCCGGGTACGATATCCGAGATGGGTGATATAGATAGTGTCGTTTTCTGTCCCGGTTTGACTACCCGACAATCTGAACCGGCCTTCCATATCAACGATGGTTCCCCTTGATTTGTTCTGATAAATGATGTACGCGTCGGGTAATGGTTGCCGGGTTCCAGCATCTATGACCTGACCCACAATTTCATAGTTGGACTGGGCAGATAAAGACAATATGGTGCAACAGAGAGCAATTACCGTAAGTATGTGGATAGGTTTCATATGTTTAAAATGAATTTATGTGAAAAACTGAATTCAGACGCCCCCATTATTTACATAACCTTCAAGAGTCAATTTATAAAACGCTGACTCGGTATTAAATTTTGCAACTGCTACAATAGTTTGTTGACCGTGTTTATCCGAAGTATCCAATTTTAATTCTATATAACCTTTATCACCGGGTGCAGTATATTTGTAATGAACCGAGTAATCTGTGCAGGAACAATCCGGATTTACAAACTCAATGACTAAGGTTTTCGATCCGGTATTAACAAAGTAATATTTTGAGATAATAATAGTATCTTTATCTACATTACCAAAATCAAAGGTTTGATTTATAAATTTTAATGTAGTTAAATTTGTCTGGTTCGCTTCTTGATTTATAATGAGTTCTGACTTTCCATTGTCATTCTGATTGGCATTATCGCTTTTTACCTGGCAGGAAGTTATAGTCCATATACTCAATAATACTAGAACAATCGAATTATTTTTCATAATTACCCAGTATTTTGAACCGATAAAGTTGAAGTAATTCTGCATCACCATTCCCATTGATCTGTCCATAAAAATAGGGGGCGGAATATCCCACCACTTCAAATGATTTCGGAACAGGAACATCACCGATTAAAACCTCTTTTTTGTAGATCTGGAGACCATCATTATCAGTTTGTTGATTTTTAGAGTATGTTCTGAACAGCATTTGCATGTCATCAAACAATTTCAAGGATTTATAATACCCCTTGGTTGATCGATCTGATTCAGTAATATCCCTGACCCTCCTCAGGTTATCCGGATCGTGAATATTCCCTTGTATAGATATATCGGTATATGTAGTGTCCATATCATGACCTTTCATTCCAAAGCTATGCAATGGATTGAATCCCCGGTCATATACATATA
>CALEIL010000360.1 GCA_937876435.1 uncultured Bacteroidota bacterium | reverse complement strand
TCCATATTATCCGATCCTCCGGTCCCCGTAAACGCCGGGTGACTATCCACATTAAATGGCCAGGAGCCTTCAAGGCCTTTAAATTCCACCGCGTAAATATGTTCAGAAATCCCATCCTGTTCGGTCGAAATGTACAAATCCTGATAATCAGCCACCAAAGAGTACCCAAGATCACCCGAGTTGTCGATCACCCATTTGGCATGGTCGTACGCTTCCTGCCAGTTCCCCAGAGTCAAATATACATCAGCCAACATGGTATAAGCCGATCCGCGGGAAGGCCTGCTACGGACATTGCCGGGGTGATTCATGGGCAGATTGGCGGTAGCAAACTTCAAATCCTCGATGATATTTTCGTATACTTCCCCGGCCGGGGTTTTGGATAATTCTCCCACAGATTCAGGGTCATTCACCGCTTCCCCGATATAGGGAATGTCACCAAAAAGTCTGACCAGATTGAAGTAAGTAAACGCTCTTATAAACCGGGCTTCAGCAATTAACCGATTTTTCGTGACTTCGTCGGTTACGACTTCAGCGCCCTGGATAGCTGTATTAATCGTATTGATGATGGAATAGGAAGCAGGCCAGAACCTCCCGATTAGTGAATTGAAAGCATTGGTATTGAAGTCGTTGACCTGTATCCGATCAGGAACGGTACTCCGGGTGCCTATATCGATCATATCTCCCCTGAGGCCAATAGACAACGAAATTTCACGTCCCCAGTAATCATCTGCCGCGATGAGGCCGTAGGCTCCGAAAATAACCAGTTCGATGTCTTTATCACTTTTAAAAAATCCTTCCGGAGCCAATATGCCTACGGGACTCTCTTCGAGATCCGTACAGGAAATGGCTAATATGGGTAGTATGAAAATAAGCAGAGCCCACCGTACTTCTCCTGAAAAACCAAATAATGCAATCCACCAGGAATTCTCTGAATCCCGAATCCCAAGTCTGGGGTGCATTTGTATTCTATGAATTGAATTATGTGATTTCAGGCTTTTCAAGCGAATACCCATTATTTTTTGAGATTTCATATAACGAATTTTTATAATTTATATCAAAACTTGATTTGGATACCAAATGTATAGGAAGAGACATAAGGATATCCGCCATAGTCCAACCCCTGGTTGGTATTACTACCTCTGTAATTCACCTCTGGATCAAAGCCCGGATAATCCGTGAGGGTTATCAGATTTTGGGCGCTCAGATATGGTCTGAGATAGGAAATTCCCAAACGGGAAAGGATCGATTGGGGAAACCTGTATCCTAATGAAATATTTTTGAATCTTATGAAACTCCCATCAAAAACATATCTGCTGCTGGAAATTCTGGCACGGCTTCCGTTGGCCACCGGTACATCCGTATTCGTATTGGATGGGGTCCACCGGTTCAGAGCATCCGTGGTAGCGTTATTCAATCCACTTAAAAGCCCCAACTCAAACATTAAAAAACTATAAATATCATTCCCCTGAACCCCGTGGATAAAAAAGTTGAGATCGAAACCTTTGTATTCCAACGTATTATTGATTCCCCACATAAAATCAGGATTGGGATTTCCTATGAGGGTCCTGTCATCCGCGTCAAGTTTTCCGTCCATATTAAGATCCCGAAACTTTTCACCGCCTACGTTCTTCTCAAAACCTGCCCCTTCCAGAAATTCTTCGCCTTGCTGATACACTCCTTCGTATACGTAACCATAAAACTGACCCGTTGGCTCACCTTCTCTCAAAATTTGGGTGCTTCCGATGCCCACCATATGACCAGGAGCCGATCCAATCGGGATATCGTTGCCTTCAGGAAGTTCCAGGATTTTATTTCGGTTCAGGGAAAAATTAAAATCGGTCGTCCATCTGACCTGACCTTCCAGATTCACCGTGGACAATACCATTTCAAATCCCTTGTTTTCGGTAGTTCCTATATTTTTGATCACAGAATTGTACCCGGAGTATTGTGGTAACGGGAAGCTAAAAAGCAAATCCGATGTTTTCATCCTATAATAATCTGCAGTAAATCCAACGCGCTGGTTAAACAAGCCCAGATCGAGGCCAATATTGATTTGCGCAGTACTTTCCCATTTAAGATTGTCGTTCGCCACAGAATTGGGATGTGGAGCTACAGCATTGACGATGGTATTATTGATCGAGGTACTGGGCAAACTTCTCAACCTCGCCAAAGACTGATAGGGAGAAATAGCCTGGTTTCCGGTAATTCCGTAGCTTCCACGAATCTTCAGTTCACTGATACCTCTGATAGCTTGTATAAAGTTTTCTTCCGCGAGATTCCACGCGATAGCTCCAGAAGGAAAAAATGCCCACTTATGATTCCTGGCAAAATTGGAAGATCCGTCGTACCGTGCATTGAAGGTCAACAAATATCGGTCAAACAACCGGTAATTGATCCGACCATAATAAGAAGCCAATTCGGATTCGGTCAGGGATGAGCTCGGATTTAGAATAGCCGACCCAGCACTGAGATTCCAATATTCAAACGCATCTGATATAAAATCCCGGGTAGAGGTATTCCAGGACTCGTTTCTGAATTTTTGATACGAGTATCCACCCAACAAAGATAAATTATGGATTTCACTAATATTCTTCTCAAAAGTGAGATAATGTTCTGTGACCAGATTTACATCCTGACCCGCATTAATCCCCCCTTCTCCGTTTACCTGGACGCCCGCATTGAGCGTGGTTGGGACATAATATCCATTTCTGTTGTTCCCTGTCCTCGCCCCCAATGTTGATTTCCAGGTCAGCCCTTCTAGAATATCTAATTCTGCATAAAAGTTACCCTGAAGGGTCTGCGACCGATTCTCGTTGGTTCTTTCCAGTGCGATTGCTACAGGGGAATCGTGCGGATCCCCAACCGGAGAAATGGCATAT
>CALEIL010000359.1 GCA_937876435.1 uncultured Bacteroidota bacterium | reverse complement strand
CGCGTATAGCCATAGCTACTCCGATAGCTATCGGAGGCTTTAGATGATGAAAGCCCGCCTCCTGACCAACGGAAGGGAGGATATGGCGAAAAAAAATCCGTGAGAAGTGTCACGAATTTAGTGACAGGTGCACTAATGTATCCAAAAAAAAAAAAGAAAAGCCATTTCACTCTTTTGCAAAATGGCTTTTTGGCATGAAAAGATTATTCTTCGGACGATTCCTGATCCAGCATAAAGCGCACTTTCATGTGAAATATGCGGTTGATCTCCAGATCTTTCACTTTGATTTCCTTGTAATTCATTCTACCTTTGATGAACTCGTCGAGTTTCTTGGTCCGGGCGTCTGTTTTCAGTACCACCAATTTATCATCGGCGGTCACGAAAAACGAAATCCGGACACTTTCATCGAGCCTGGTATCAAGCTGAGGGTGAAGCAATAACTTGGTTACTGCGTTTCGTAGATCAGCATTTGGATCATCAGGTGAATTGGAAAAAGAGTACTGGCTGGTCAGGGCAAGAAGCATAAACGCCACTGCAAAATTTTTGAAAAGTTTCATAGCTGGTAGTTTTGGTAATTTGTAATTAAAAAATTATGTTTCTATTATAATAAAGTTTTAGTTCCTATTTTTGTTTATAAAACCTTGTCGATTTTCCGTATTGCACATTAATGACGGTTAAAGGTATTGATTTGTTGCAAAGAAAAATTGCTGCTCTATGAAATAGGGGTGAATTTTGGATGAAAGGGGAAAAACACCCGATAAAAGTTCCATTTTAACACTCAAATTTTTTTAAATCCTACCAGCTTCGGCTGTTTATTATATGTTCTAACACCAGTAAAAAATTCTCGAGTTATCTTATCTTCATATTCCAAACAATGACAACAATCACGAATGAGTAATATTGATCCGGAAATCGAAGGCAATACGTTCTACAATGACTGGATACCGCTACACAAACTTCCGGAAGCTGAGGAGACAGAATTCACCCGGCTGGAGTCAGAATATCTGTACGTCAGACTGAGCAATGTAATTGTCCTGACGATTCTTGGCGGATTGCCTATCACTATTTTCACCGTCTTCTCCTCTCTTTTATTGAATCAAAAAATATTGATCATCGTCGGCTTTCTGATCCTGATGGGTCTATGGGCTGTGTTGGTGACTCTGGAATTCAGACATCGGGGTTACGCCATCCGCACGCAGGACGTGGCTTACCGGAGCGGGCTCATTTTTCGTAGCAGGCAATACTTGCCTTTTCGAAGGATCCAGCACTGCAAAATCACTGAAGGACTTTTCGAAAGATTGTTTAATTTTTCAACAGTCATAGTTTCAGCTGCCGGGGATGATATCGTGATCCACGGACTCCGACCGGAAGAAGCTCAGAATCTGCAACAGTTTATCAATGAAAAGGTGGATACTCTGACGAAAGAAATGCACTATGGAAGGAGATAAATGGTCGAGTCTTGCTCCACCCGCCATGCTGATTACGATCCTGACGGCAATCCGGAGTTATGCCCTGATCGTCCTGTACTTTGCATACCGAACCTATCAGCGGTTTGACAACATATCTATATTCAACAGTTTTGATCTTTTCCTCGATTTTCTACTGAGTATTCTGCCCGCGATTTTGGTGATCGCCTCCGGGATCATGGATTTCCGCCGATTTCGTTTCAGACTCGGGGAGGAGCAGCTCTTCATCAACAGCGGGTGGATCCGGAGGGAAAAAAAGAGTATCCCGATCGACAAAATCCAATCCGTGCAGATCGAGCAAAACTGGCTGTATCAGTTTTTGAATGTATACCTGGTCAAAATAGATACGATCGGAGAGGATAAGCTCGAGGTGGAAATCGGAGGAATCTGGGAACAGGATGCCCTCGATCTGAAAGCCCGGATCCAAACGATCAAAAAACGGAACCAGGAAGAGGACAGTCTCACGTATGGGGATCCCGATTCGATCGCCGAACCGGAAGAGACTTATACTTACACTCTGACCAACCCCCAGGTATCCCGCTACGCCATCACCGAAAACCTGCTTTGGTTTTTGCTTCCGTTGACGCTATCATTCATTGTAATATACAGATTGTACAATTCCGCCGACGCCCAACAGCTTTCCTGGCAATTGATCATCGATCTGGTGTTTGGCAATCTGGACCCCACCGGCACTTCGTTTGGGGAAGAGAATTTCACCAACAGTTATTTTATCCTCTACGGTCTGTTATTGGCCACCTTTTCCAGTGGCATGTATTTTTTCAACAAAGTATTTGGTTTGTTCAATTATGAGTTGGTTTTCCGGAATAATGAAATTCACATCCGCCGGGGTCTGATCAACAAGTTTGAGACGATCGTCCCGCAGCGAAAAATCCAATTCACGACCTGGTACACCAACTTTATCCGGCAAAAGCTGGGGATCTATACACTCGCCTACAAATATGCCGGAAACAAAAAAACCCTGGGATCCAACGCCATCGTCCCTTTTTTCGATTTCCGGTTTGTCGGGGATTTGAATCAACCTTATATCCGTATGGTTCCGGAAGAAGAATCTGTGACCGCCTCGATCGAGATGGACTATTTGTGGCGAAATTATATGTTTGTCAAAGTCCCCGCTTCTGCGCTCATCATAATAATATGCTACTGGATTCATCCCTGGGTTTTCTACGCTTCCTTCGGAGTACTCGTTTATTTCTGGGTATACAATCTCTTGTACGTGCGT
This sequence comes from uncultured Bacteroidota bacterium, assembly GCA_937876435.1. GTDB lineage: Bacteria > Bacteroidota > Bacteroidia > Chitinophagales > Saprospiraceae > Membranihabitans. Next base: position 419 of record CALEIL010000359.1, on the reverse strand, counting down.
CATTTCAGGATTCAACTGTACAAAGATTATTTTTTCATACAAAAGGGAGTCTGGGGGCGAAGATACATCCTGGTGAAATGGGAAAAACTGCAAAAAATTGAACTCCGCCAATCCCCGCATCAACGCAGCAAAAATTCCGCCCATATCAGCCTTCATACGGCTTCTTCCAATATCACCATCCCGTATCTCAACTTAAAAACAGCCAGGGAAATGCTGGATTACGGGTTATACCGCACGGAAAACAGCCGCGAGTTTTTGTTTTAAAGATTTCGTCGCTGTTTATTCGCGAATTTTTTGATTGCTCTGGTAACAAAACGGCATACCTCTACGTCTAAGACCTACCATGACGCCTAAAGAGTTTAATAAATGCGTGGATGAGCACGCCGATTCACTGTTCAGATATTGCGTTGGTCTGACCG
>CALEIL010000358.1 GCA_937876435.1 uncultured Bacteroidota bacterium | reverse complement strand
CATAGACCTGGCGGTAGTTATGCGCGATTTATCAGGGTACAGGCAAGAACGGATTAAGGCATCTGAAATTCTCCGCGGACCTGATCCTGACGCACAGCGGCCCAATGAATGTACGCTCGATGATCTTGAAAAAGCTCTATATTTTGCCTTCCTGGTCACATACGCCCAGGGAATGGCGCAGTTGAGAAAAGCCTCATCCGAATACCATTACGATCTGGATATGGCGGCTATTGCCAGGATCTGGAGAGGGGGCTGCATTATCCGGGCTGCAATGCTGGAGGATTTCCGGTCCGCGTACGAAATCCAGCCGGATTTGGAGAATCTTCTGCTGGATAAACGTATCGCAGACTCGGTGAATGAAATGCAGGATGAGATTCGCAAGGTGGCCAAAGCCAGTATTGATTTTGGGGTGCCGATCATGGCGATCAGCAATGCCGTAGCTTATTTTGATTCCTACCGATCCGAACGACTTCCCGCCAATCTGATCCAGGCGCAACGGGATTTCTTTGGGTCGCACACGTACGAAAGATTGGATCGGGAAGGCAAATTTCACACCACCTGGGGTCGTTAAATTATTGACCTCCTTTGACTTAAAACAATAAACTATATGCGATTATCAGATAATCTAGAACCCACGATCATTACTATCTTTGGTGGAAGTGGGGATTTGACCAACCGCAAACTGGTACCGGCCCTTTACAATCTGTACCTGGACAAACAATTACCGGAAAAATTTGCAATCATCGGACTTGGCCGAACGGAATACACCGATGAAGAATTTCGAGGTTATCTTCGGGAAGGACTTGATAATTTCTCCAGACGAGGTCAGACCAAAGAGGAAGAGTGGGAAGGATTCAGAGATAAAATCAATTACCTCGTGTCGGATGTTTTTGATGACAAATCCTACCAGGAAATGGGGAGAAAAATCAAATCCATCGAAAAGGAATGGGGAGAAGAAGCTATCTCCGTGTTCTATTTTGCTATCAGTCCATCCCTGATCGAACCCGTGGCCTCCAAACTTGGGAAAAATCATTTGTGCGAAAACAAATCACGATCCAGGATCGTGGTTGAAAAACCTTTCGGGAATGACCTGAAGAGTGCGCACCATCTCAATCATTTACTGACCGATATTTTCAGTGAAGAACAGATTTACAGGATCGATCACTATCTCGGAAAAGAAGCCGTGCAAAATATGCTGGTATTCCGGTTTGCCAATATACTGTTTGAGCCCGTATGGAACCGAAATTACATCGAGCACATTCAGATCACCGCTTCAGAAACCGTGGGGGTAGAGGATCGAGGCGGATTCTACGACAAGGCAGGAGCATTGAAAGATATGATCCAGAATCACGTATTGCAACTTCTTTGCTTCACGGCCATGGAAGCACCGGTCCATTTCAACGCTGAAGAAATCCGGAGTAGAAAAGTGGACGTATTGAGAGCTATCAGGCAGTACGAGGGGAAGGATGTTTTCAAAAATTCGGTGCGGGGCCAATACGCCAGCGGTTGGATCAAGGGAAACAAAGTGCAGGGTTATCGCAAAGAAAACAAGGTAGATCCGGAATCGGGTACCGAAACTTTCGCCGCTATCCGTTTTTTTATCGACAACTGGAGGTGGCAAAATGTCCCCTTCTACGTCCGGTCAGGAAAACGGATGCCCGAGAAAATGTCGGTGATCACGATCCAGTTTCGATCCGTGCCCCATCAAATGTTCCCCAATATCACCTCTGAGCATATGATTCCCAACAGAATTATTATCAGTATTTCACCTTCGACGGGGATCAAAATAAGATTTCTGGCCAAAAAAACAGGGCTGGATATGCGACTAAAGCCCGCTGAATTTACGTTCAATTATTCCGGTTTGTATGAAGACCAACAACCTGAGGCCTACGAAAATCTCCTGCATGATATCATGACCGGCGATGCAACACTATTCATGCGCTCGGACGAAGTAGAAGAAGCCTGGAGAGTCGTGATGCCGTTTGTTGATGCGTGGGCCAGTCATCCGTCCGGTTCATTTCCCAACTATTCAGCCGGATCCTGGGGTCCTGAAGAAGTGGAAGCTCTGATTGCAGAAGACGGATTTCACTGGTTTACGGCTCCGTTAGAATCATAAACGAAATATCAAAGTCATGCAAATCCAACCAATTTTACATATTTTCAAGGATGACCCATCCTGGCAGGAAGCAGTAGTAGCGCACATCGTAGAGGTGGTTTTGGAAACGCTAAAAGAAAAGGAGTACTGTTCGATCAGTCTGTCAGGTGGAAGCACCCCCCGCCAGATATATGAAAAACTGGCCAGAGAGGGTGAGAATCGGGGATTGCCCTGGAAGTCCATCCGATTGTTTTGGGGCGACGAACGCGCGGTGCCTTATGATCATCCCGATTCCAATTACAGGATGGTCAAAGAAGCGTTGCTGGACCACGTCGACATTCCGGATGAAAACATATTTCCGGTGCCAAACCCTGAAAATCCCGCCTCAGCTGCCAAAGGCTACGAAAAGATGCTACAATCCCAGTTTTCACCTGGTGAATATTCATTTGACCTGTCCCTGCTCGGCATGGGTGATGACGGTCACACGGCTTCCATTTTCCCTCACACTGACCTGGTGAAAGAACGTAAATCCTGGGTCAGGGAAGTGTATCTCCAAGATCAGAATATGTACCGGATTTCGGTCACGGCTCCGGTGATCAACAGTTCAGGAAACATTGCTTTTCTCATCAAGGGAGCCAACAAGGCGGAAGCCCTGAAGGAGGTGCTGGAAGGTGAAAGAAACGCCTCGCAATACCCCTCCCAACTCATCCGACGCAGTCCTTATGTCCATTACTTTTTGGACAGCGAAGCGGCTAAAGATTTATAAATTAATCCATTTATACTCGGGGCGTTTTGGATTGACCGACCCATACGGGCTCGTACCGGGTAAGATGTGCCACAAAAATTGGTGAAGGTCGAGGCATGACTGAATG
>CALEIL010000357.1 GCA_937876435.1 uncultured Bacteroidota bacterium | reverse complement strand
TTAGATCATTTATATAATTTGTTTCTTCCATTACAGAATTCCGTGGGTGCAAAATTAACAAAGAATTCTGATACGAAAATTTACGGGTCACTTTATATTTATTTTTCGGTGGGGAATTTGAAGGGTAAAGCCCTGGATGTCCGATTCAAGAGCCCCGAAGGTAGATTGTGGTCAATAAGTGATGCAGTACAGCTGAATGACGGAAGTTGGTTTTGGAGAATAATCGCTACATTTGTTAAAATGATGACGATATGAATTGGCATCGGTTTTGTGTGTTTATTTTCGTCGCTTCGATGGCTCTCCTGGGAAGTTGCCAAATGGATCGATGCGGCGATTCACCGGAGGGATTAATCAGGAACATGGAAGCGTTGGTTGCGACGGCCAAAAGTGCCGGATATGAAGCGAAATCCGATCGGTGGAATTCCCTGGACGAGCAGTTTCGCCAGTATTACGAAGAATGTTATGATGCCTGGCGCGGGGATATGACAATCGCACAAAAAAGTGAATTTGCGGGTTTGGTGACCCGGTATGTGACCCATCGGTTTGGACGGTCGTTTTTTCGATCGATTTTCAAAGGAAACAAAGCGGGCCCCGAAAGCGAGCAGGAATTCTTTGAAAGTCTGGGCAGGGACCTGGACCAATTTATTGAGGAAAACCGGGAGAGGATCTTCGATGGTTTATTCAATCAATAAGTGGAAGGAGCGCATTCGGAATGTGAATCTGACTTCCTACAAACAAACAGGTGCACCGTGTACGATATTATACTCAGCTTTATAACCGCTTTATTGGTCACGTTTTATGCTATCCCTTCGATCATTAAGGTTGCCAGAGTCAAACATCTGATGGATGAGCCTGGTGAGCGAAGCAGCCATGAACGAATTACCCCTTCGCTGGGTGGAATCGGGATCTTTGCCGGTGTGATGATTTCCATCGTATTGTGGACCCCCTTCAATTTATTTGGTAATCTACAGTACATTCTTGCTTCGTTCACGATCATATTTCTCATCGGAGCGAAGGACGATATTCTCCCCATGAGTCCGGGTCGAAAGTTTGCCGGTGAATTGGTCGCAGCACTGATACTGGTTACGCAGTCTGACATCCGGATAACCAATTTTCAGGGACTGCTTGGAATATATGAAATACCCTATTGGAACAGCATTGTGGTTACTCTCCTTACGATCCTGCTGATTATCAATGCCTTTAATCTGATCGACGGGATCAATGGTCTGAGCGGGATGCTGACCATCCTGATCACCGGCTTTATGGCCACCTGGTTCTTCCTGGTGGATGAACTGGCGCTTTCTCTTATTTCCTTTAGTACAACCGGGGCGTGCGTGGGATTTCTGTACTACAATATTACGCCGGCCAAAATATTCATGGGGGATACCGGGTCGCTGTTCTTTGGTTTGATCTGTTCCGTCCTGGCCATTCAGTTCGTCGAACTCAATCTGGTTTTGGCGGATGAATCCAAATATGCGGTTGAGTCCGCACCCGTGGTAGCCATGGGTATTCTGGCCTTGCCGGTTCTTGACACCCTGCGGGTATTTGCCGGAAGGATTTTAAGGGGCAAATCCCCTTTTGCTGCCGAACGCAATCATATCCATCACCTTACCATCGATTCGGGTTTGTCACATATGGAAGCTACGGTCATCCTCACCTTGTTCAATGCTCTGCTGATCTATTTGGTCCTTGAATTTCAACACGTAGATATCAATCTGCTTTTGGTAGGACTGGTTTTGATCTACCTGTTATACATCGAGGTGTTTACCCGGATCTCGCATCGCAGAAAGCGAATGCCGGCGTAGGCGCACTGATTTCGACAAATAAACTTAAAACGACATCGTGGGGAATCCAGGGTTCGAAGGTAGAATGAATGGAAAATCAACCTATATGAGACTTCAATTCTCGCACGAATTTATTTCATACTTTGACAGGTTCTTTCCACTTACGCCGGATACTCCGCAAAATTTCTCGGTGTCTCGGACAATCGAATATGGATTTCGTATTTGTCATCCAGTGCTTTGGTCAGCCGCTGATGAATGATATAGCAAAGGTTTTCGGTGGTCGGGGGCATATGTTCGAACTCCGCTATTTCCACGTTGAGATTGCGATGGTCAAAATAGTCCTCGATATGCTCGCGGATAATCTCTTTGAGATCTTTCAAATTAATCAGCATGCCAGTCAGCGGGTCCACCTCACCGGTGACCTTCACCTCGAACTCGTAATTGTGGCCGTGGTAATGTGAATTGGCACATTTTCCAAACACCTCCAGGTTTTTTTCTTCACTCCAGCTGCGCACATGCAGCCGGTGTGCTGCGTTGAAATGCCCCTTTCGAATAATGGCTATTCTCATTGAAAGTCCTATTTTTGACAAAAATACAGGTAGCGCTTGTAAGTAGGTAAGAAATACATTGGAAAAATGTTTTACCTTTAATTGCACTTTATTGTTGATGAAAAGGATCGCAATCTGAATACCGAAATAGCCATACAAGACCTCGATATCCGGCAGCAAGTACGGGAAATGGCAGATGCCAACAGGCTGCCGCATGCGATCTTGTTTTCCGGTCAGGAAGGGGGCAATGTTTTGTTAGAGGCTTTTTATCTGCTCTTGTATTTGATGTGTGAGAACCGACAGGGAACCGGGCCCTGCCTGGAATGTCGCCAATGCAAACGCACAGGGAAATGGATGCATCCCGATGTCAACCTCGTCCTTCCGACCTTTGATTCCAAACAAACCTCGGGGGATGTGATCGGCGCATGGCGGGAATTCGTGGCAGAACGCGATTTTTTCACCTACGACTGGTCGAACCATATGCAGGCGGGGAAAAATCCCAATATCAACAGAAAGCAGACCGAAGCGGTGATGCAAACTTACCGGCTGAAGCCCTACGAAGGAGGGAACAAGGTGTTTTTTGTGTGGGGCGTGGAGTTTCTTGGCAACGAAAGCAATCGATTTCTCAAAATTCTGGAGGAGCCCACCGATCGGACCTATTTCATCCTAGTAACTCACCGTAAACAGGCATTGCTTCCTACGATTATTTCCCGCGTGCAGCAATTTGACATCAAAAAACCCGACGATGCCATGGTGGAACGGTATGCCCTGGATCAGGGTTGGGGAATTGCAGAGGAAATCCGGGAAGGTTGGTATCTTGCCAATGGGCACATGGTAGAATTGAAATCTATTCTCCATCAGCGCGGCCAAAAATATTCGGAATCCCTGCTGGGATTGCTTAGGGCAGCTTATAGCCGGAATGGGCTTGTGATGAGCCAGTGGGCTGAGCAGGCCGCTCAAATGCCGGCACGGGAGTATCAGTATTTTGTTCAATACCAGCTCCATTTTATCAGGGAAAGCCTGGCAGGGCACTTTCAGGTAAATTATAAAAAAAGGTTGTTGCCTTCTGAACAAAAGGCCGCTTCCTGGATGTTAAATTTAATCCAATCAGACGATTTGATCAGTTTGGTACAGCAATTGGATCGATACAACCGGGCATTGTTTCAAAATGCCAATGTTAAAATCCTGTCGTCCAAGAATATATTGGATTATAAACGCTTATTTGACAACGCATAAAGACGAAATAAATATGGGATGTGAATCATGTGGTAGTGGAGAAGGAAAACCCCGGGGGTGCCAAAGCAACGGGACCTGTGGAACAGATGGTTGTAACAAACTCAATACATTTGACTGGTTAACTTCATACGATATCAAGGATAATGATGGATTTGATCTGGTGGAAGTGAGCTTTAAAAGCGGAAACCACAAGTATTTTTATCATAAGCCCCAGCGGGTTCCTGCTCAGACCGGAGATATGGTGACCGTGGATGCGGGCACGGGATACAATGTAGGTCGGATAACCCTTTCGGGAGAATTGGTCCGACTGCAAATGAAGAAGAAAAAGGTTTCCCCGGACAATAAATTTTATCGGGTGATCAGGCCGGCTACAGATCGGGACATCGAAAGCCTTCAACA
>CALEIL010000356.1 GCA_937876435.1 uncultured Bacteroidota bacterium | reverse complement strand
CATGCTCCCCGCCGGCTTAGCAATCGCTCCACCATCCACCATCCACCATCCACCATCAACCATCAACTATCAACTGTCAACTATCAATTGTCAACTATCAACCATCCACTGTCAACTGTCCACTATCCACTATCAACTGTCCGACCACACGAATGCTTAGTTGATTACAATTCGTCGAGTTTAAAGTTCTTCCATCTTACCCTGATACCACCACCGCTATGGATCTGGAGCGCGATCCGGCCCTGGGACTGGCCGATCAAATCGTCCTTCATATCTGTCATGAGCTCGCCATTGAGCCAGGTCTGAACGTGGTCTCCTTCCAGCTTGATCCGCATGGTATTCCACTCACCCATATTGACGTCACCCTTCCCTTCCGGAATTTTGTGGATCCATCCACGACCGTATGATTCATAAATTCCACCACTGTTGTTGCCGGGAGGGGCCACCTCTACCTGCCAGCCGCTGACCTTGGCTTTATCTTCTACGAATGAACGGAAAAATATACCACTATTTCCGTTGGCTTCCTGTAGGAAATCAACCGAAAAATCGAAGTTATTGTAGTATTTATGGGTAGCCAGGTAGCCGTACTCACCTTCCGGACCACTTTCGCAGATCATTTCACCATTGTCTACGTACCACTTCTCAGTACCATATAGATCCCATCCTGTAAGATCTTTTCCGTTGAACAATTCTACGTTTTTCTCAGGTTTCCTGGGAAGTTCTTTGATTTTCATGTCCTTGTACCAGGCTTTGGCTCCGTGATCCTGCAATACGATGTGGCCCTTTCTTGTCAAACCGTATTCACGGGCATCGGCCCATTTGCCGGCCATTTTCCGGTCAAACCAGTCCTTGCTCCACGCTTCAAATTCGACTACTTTGGCTCCATTCAACCAATGCTCGACGTGGCCATTATCAAAAACGATCCTGGAACTGTTCCACTCTCCTACCGGTTTGAGTTTTTTCTTTGACGGATCTGCCGGATACATCGCATAATCAGCCCCGGCCATTTGCCAGTCCTCCAATTTTTCTGGGAATCCTTCGTCGTCGATGATCTGATATTCCGGACCCGTTACATAAGGGACCTCGTATTGGGGTCGTTCGAGGACATGATACAATACTCCACCATTGCCTCCTTCTGAAATTTTCCAGTTGAAAGTAAGTTCAAAATTCTCATATTGGTCGGTAGTCGTCAGGTAACCTGAGGCATCGGCTCCCGTTCCCTGCGCTTCCAGCAGCCCATCGACTACTTTCCAGGGACCTGTGACTTCTGTGCCCTGGTAATCACGCCATCCATTCAGGGTCTGTCCATCAAATAACAGCACCCAACCATCGGCTTTTTCCTTTTCGGTCAGCGTGTTGGGAGGAGGGGTCTGGGTGCAGCTCCACATACCAGCAACCATCAATACAAAAAATAACAAATTTCGTGCGTTCATCCTTTCAAAGATATTTTGTGTTTTTCAATAATTACGATAAATACGATCACATCGGTCGTTTCGCGGGTCCAAAAAAGTCCGCGACCCAAATATAAAATAACTTGTGAAGATTGGGGGTTTTAATTTGGAATTGTGTCCGGGAACCTGCCAGCACTGCCTCAAGATTTGGGATCACCGTGCCGCCTGCTCCAAAAAGGATTATCCTTCCAACGTTGTTCCGAAAGGTAATACATCCTGTGGTGCAACCGATATTGCTGCCAGATCTGATCCATTTGTTCCGTGTATTCTTCCTTAATCTGTTCCATGTTTTGGGCATCGGGGTGACTGATGCAATCGGATTGACGAATCAGGTCACAGAATTGCATGGCACTGGCCATGGCATGAAACATACCCTGGGAAGACAGAGGATCAAAACTCATCGCGGCATCCCCCAGGGCCACCCATTGATTCCCAGCCATTTGACTAAGTCTGGAAGAATTGCTGCTCACGCTGCCATGAAATGTGACAGGTCCAGATGAATGCTCCAGGAGTTTATTCATTTCCTTGTTCTCTTTTGCGATAGAAAGAAAGTACGACTCATCGGAATACGCACGGCGATCGATCAAATCCGGATCGGTCTGAAAGGCCATCACTCGATTGGAATGAGGAACCGGCGCGCTATACCACCATCCCTTTTCCTCCGAGGAAATAGTACTCATTCTATTTTTAGTTTCATCCGGCATGCTGGCCCAATAGGTAACCAGATTGTCAAAATGTTCCCTGGGTATTTTCTGACTTCGGGCGAATCGGGCCTGTCGTCCTGAAGCGTCTATCACGTATCGCGTTTTGATGCAATGCGTCCTTCCTCCTCGTGGACGATTCTCATCTGATCTGACGATGACCTCCCAACCATCATAATCATACAGGCTGCTGTAATAGGTCACCGGCCAGAACCCACTAACCCCTCTTTCCACAGCTTTTTCCCTGAGGAATATTTCAAATCCTTTCCGGTCGAGGAGGAGCACACTTCCATCCGGATTGAACAAATGGTCTACCAGATGCATCCTGTCGATTCCCCAGTGGGATTGCATTCCGGGGCTTTCGATCCAAAGGTCTGCATTCGTATCCTGAACATCCGTCAGAAGATTGAGTTTTTTCAGTATCCGTCGGGCGGCCGGCACAAGGGACTCCCCTATCCGATCTACTGGTCCTGCCAGTTTATCGATCAGCGTGATCCGGTATCGGTCAGACAGGGATATGGCTGCTATACATCCCGCAATGCCTGCTCCTATGACCAGCACATCGGTTTCGGTATGGAGTGGAATCTTCATGGCCTTACTACGGTCTATACCGGGTGAACCGGTTCATTTTTTCCGGAACCCCCACTTCTACTGTCCTCGGCCGGTGCTGCATGGCAGTCGATCTTGCTTTCTTATGGGTTTTGGCAGCCAGCAAGCTCAACAATTTTTCGACCGGAGGTGTCAATGGGTGATCCTGTGCCAATTCGGTGCTGGTCAGGCGGAGCAACTGATCCCTGGCATTTTCCTGCAACAACTGTTCCTGGAGTAGATCTTTATGAGCCAGGGTATCGACGGCTGATCTCAGCAGGTCCTGCATTCCTGTTCCCAATAAAACCGGGCTCTGGAGGATTTCTTCCACTTCAGAAAGGGTTTCTGCAATCAGTTCCATTTCCTGTTCCGGACTCATGGTAATCCCTACCTGCATAACCTCCGGGAAATTGGGATCACCGGGAAGACCGGGCCTTTTCTGAACTACGGCGAGTTTGTCAAAATATTTTACCATGCTGTTGATCTGATTGGTGTAATTTTTTGCCCCACCATCCAGTGGCAAATTGTCCAGCCAGGCTGATCGCACAGCAAATGCCTGAAGGCGGGTTTCTTCCCCCAGCTCCGGATTCATAACCTGGTCATACCGGGCTTCATTGAGGACATTGTTGGGAACCCGCGCGGGCCAGAACGTTGGGAGATATGGATCATAAGTCGTCGTATATCCATCCCGGCAACTGGCGGTATCCGTTTGCCAGGGGATCGCCATCCACCTGGTTACCCCACCTGCTACCTGACCGCCCTGCAAAGGACCTTCCGCGAGGGGAATGATATCGTTATTCATTACGGGACCGTAGTAGACCGTGTTGACGGGAGGTGTTTTAGGGGCGTGTTTCAGACGAAATGGAGCCATATACATCCCCGACGTCCTCATGGGCCAGGTCATTTCACAACCCGGGTGAAAGGCATCGGCCAGGCAAAAATCCATGGCGGCTTTGGTCAGCATATCGGGTTGTTCTGCGACCGGTAAATCATCGATGGTCAAAGGATCCGGAACGTGGGGGCATTGACTCATATCGACGTAATCCGCCTCAAAATCACCATTCACCCACTGATCCAGAAACTGGAGTTGCAAATCGGACAAGGTGGCGTGCTGCCGGACCGAACCCGTGGTGGGTATGCTGATGGCATCCCCGTACAGCCACGGCCACAACTGGGCCGCTTCCGCCCCGGAAACCTCCAGCCTCCTGAAATTATTGGCAATCGTTCGTCTCATTTCATAATACGCGGGGGAAGGATTTCCCAACTTGCGGATCCACTGGGAGGTTGTGTAGTCAAACTGCCCGCCCCATCCGAAGGCTGCGGCAAAACCGGCATTCGTCCACTGAAGGTCGGTCATGCGCTGAAAAATGGGAAGGATATCTTTTGAAAAAGAAGGTCGCGCGGGTCGGGTCAGCATATTGGCTTTGATGGCTACGTCCCGCATAAGATCCCACATAGTCCGCACCGATTTTTGCATAGGGGCATAATCCGGTGGACCGCAGATGACCCAGGCGGGATCCACCCTGAGCCGTACCCCTTCGTATACGACCTCGGCTGTGACCGGGCCATCGGATGTATCATCGTACCAGCCTTCGTTGTTGGCGAACGTCACGGCAATATTCCCGTCTACGTTCGCTGATTTTCCGTGCCCACCCAACATGATCAACCTGCCTTTGGCATCCGTCCGCATTTCACCCAGATAGACCGGGATCGATTGAAATTTTCCTACGAAAGTAGGGCCACTTTCCACATTGGGGCCGTTGACCGATTGGTGACCACCGTCGATGAGTAGGGAATTCCTGTCTTTTACATTGATATTCCGCAATCTGGAAGGATGGGCATCAGCGGCTTCCGGAATGTCAAGCGCCAGTTGGAATTCGTACCAGGATGCTTTCTGATTCGCCAGGTGACAATGCCAGGTAATTTTTGCATTTTCGGAAGTCAATTCTTTGACAGCTCTGCCGGCAGCATTGAAACCATAAATGCGAAATTGGGCCGCCTGCCGTTTCAGAGCGCCCGTTTTATCCCGGTAAGCATCCACTTCCTGAAGGGCCAGAGGTTCATCGACCAGGGGTCCGATAAAATAATCCTTTCGGCTGTTTCCGACCCGCATCACGCCAATGGGTGGGTATATGCCCGCTTTGACGATGCATTCATCATCTATGGCGGTATTGCCCTCAAAATCAGGATTTCGTTGATTGACTTCCTGAAGTTGCTGACCATTCGCCTGATGCCGCACCGCTGCACTCGCCTCATATACCGTTTTCCTCACAACAGCGATGGATCCCAGAGGTTCGTGTTCGGCTAAGGTTCTCCATATATTAAAAGACAGATTGGCGCCAAAATCTGACTGACCGATGTTCCGGATATCTTGTTGTGGCAGATGCAACCGGGCGATGCATTGGTAAGGGCTTTCCTCTGTGCTCCACACCACCTGCGCATCATCCAGGGGCATCGAGGAATCATCGGTTCTGAGTTGGATTTCAAACCGAAAGATGGCCGGATTGGTGCGCAGTCGCTGCTGGAGATCCAGGGCCAGATAATCCCGGTGATCAAATGGAGCCCCGGTATAAGTATCCTCGGGGATCAACCGGTATTTGACTACCTGTGACTCTCCCAGTTTAAACGGTAAAATGGCCCAATAGGAAGCGCTCAGGCAACTGGCCTCTTCGTGGGTCATAGCCTGCAGGATAGCCGCCAATTCCGGGTGCTGACGAATGTACGAGTCGTAATCGCTATCCACTACTCCCGCGGTTGTGAACCTGCACATCTGGCTGGCATCCCGGGCGAAGAACCGGTCTATATTCTGAAAGATAAAATCAGCCGTGTTTCCCTCCCCAAACAGTTTGGGACCAGGCACACCAAATAACTTCAAACCCAGCCCCAGCGTAGAGTGCAGGTCAGGTGCGTCCGGCGCGGTATCGCTGGAAAATCTTACCGCACATTCGTAGGTATCTCCAGCGAAGATCCCCGTTTTAAATTGATCTTCTACGTCATCGTTGATCACGAAAGTTCCGTAGGCTATCCCGTGTTGTTTCCGGAACACAGACCGTTCGGCGGGCTTTTGCCCCCGTTCAATCCTGGTTTTCTGCCCCATCTCCACAAACATTTCTGTGAGGCGACGGGTGATGTGGTCGAGATTTTGATCCGAGTCCCAGCAGGGTACATTATTGGCGGAAGGTTTCTCGGGAGAAGGCGTGGATTTTTTGGCCATTGTAGGGTATTTAAGGGGTTATTGTCCAAAATATCTTTTCAAAAAGATAGTTTTCTTCTACAGAAGAATAATATAGCTTAATGAGACATTTGCAACAAATTTATACTGTAAAAAATTGAAATTTAGTCAAATATATTGGGAATGAAAAAAATATTTCAGAAATTCTGGATCTTAGGACAAATATTTTGCCCAGACCGTACCGGGCAGGATCGAACCTCCGGTACCAGGATAGGAATGTGCATACGGAGATCAATGAGATCCGTAGGATCGACTAAGCTATAAGATCCACATAACTGCCTGACGTTACCGTCGGGTAGGCATACACGAGCATTCGGTAGGATCGACCCAGATATTGTAAGACCCATTTGGATGACAGGTCAAGCGTATTCCGGAATCTCCCTACGGGTAGACCGGTAATTTTTTTTTGACCCACATCCTGCCCAAACTTCCCCAATTCTCTGTCGAGACAATTCTAAGGGGCTGATTATTACATGACCGGCTGCCGATATTTGATTCGTGTTTACCTGATCCGTGCCCCGTTCAGTTCAATATCGGCCGTATTCCATACAACCGCCAATTGGTCATCAATAGCCCGAACCTGATTGGTCTGACCGGTTTTTTCATACACGAGTTTCATCCCGTGTAGCGCCCATCCGTTTTTCGGAAACTTCCTGAGGTCCTCTTCAAAGGTTTGGATGGCATCCGAATACTCCTCAGCCTGGATCTGGACACTTCCCAGATGGTGCCTGACGGAGAAAAACCAGTCAGGTGGCTCGTTGTAATTTAAATTGTCCTCCAATTGGACGGCTTCCTTGAGCAAAGCCATGCTGGTTTCCAAATCCCCTTTTTGGGCTAAAATTTCTGCTTTTAAGACTTTTTGGGCGATTTGCAAAAGGTCATACGTGGAGTTGATTTCCCAAATCGTCAATTCCCTGAAACTTTCGTCCCTGGCGTAGGATTCCAACTCAGCCAGTTCCGCTGCCGCAGAATCCATTTCATTTTTATTCAGGAAAGCGATGCCTCTGGCGTAGTGCCGGATAGCTTCCGGATAACCGAGCGTTGAATCGATATTGGTCATGCGGAGCACCTCGTCCCATTTACCAAACTTCAGATACACATAATACGGGATGGTATAATAGTGCTGGAGCGTTCCCCATCCAGGTTCTTTCATGACCATCGTGTTGGTATGTTCTTTTAGTTTATCCGCGCCGATGAGGGCCCAGTGACTGTTGCCTTCCAGGGTAGCCGTCGCAGCCATGAAATGGTAATTGTGTGGAAAATACGCCAGAGGATAAGCCCCCTGAGCATGGCAGGTCGTGACGTAGGTACTATCCGCTTCCACGGCGCGTATGTTGGCCAGGGTTCCCTTGTGGTATTCCCCCGAGCGGATATACACATGCGAAGGCATATGGAGCAAATGACCGGCGTTGGGAACCAATCCTTCGTCAAATAACTGTGCGCTTCCGTTGGCCAGCTCAGGCTGGGTGGAAGCTTCCATTGCGTGGATGTAAAAATGATGACCACCGGGATGATTGGGATTGATTTCCAATACGCGTTCGAGGGCATTCAGAATTTCCGGTGTCCAGGATTTCATTTCCCCATTTTTATCCCACAAATCCCAGGGGTGAAGGTTCATCAGCGATTCGGCGTACAGAGCAGCTATATCCGCATCGTCAGAATATTCTTCAAATACGGTTTTCATCGCTTCAGAATAGTCAATATCCAGGTCTGTGCGGTCCTCTGGAGGGGTAGCAGCGTATCGCTTCGCCATGGTCCTGATCAGCGCCTGCTCCGTGGGTGTACTGTTTTCGGAAAGTGCAATCGCCTTTTGGATGGCTTCATAGGCCCGTTTGTAATTATCATCTTCCATTCCGGCGTTGTAATTGGGCCCCAGAACGTAGGCATATCCCCAATGAGCCATCGCGCAATCGGGATCCAGTTTTGAAGCATAATAAAATGACCGGGCTGCTTCGGCATGATTGAAACCGTAGGCCAGAACCAAACCCTGGTTAAAATATTTCTGAACCAGATCATTGTTCGTCGTTATTGGAAAATGGAGGACGTCCATACCATCAAAAATCGGGGCCTTGTTATCCGCCTCGTACCAGGCCGCATCCGTCGTAAGAGCTGCGGCTGAACACAATCTATCGATCCGCCCGATCGCCGAATCGCTGCTCACTTCACCGGGCTGTTTGCACGCCGATAAAGCAATCATTAATACAAATAGCAAAATGGAATTTGTTTTCATATAATTTATTTTTGTAGTTTTCAATATCTAAATCAACCCTTCTTATCATTTATCACCCGTATAATCTGTCCGAAAAATCCCGGTCAATTCTACGACCTGACTAAGATATCCTCCCGGCCATAGAATATTGAGAAACAAAAACCCTAACGCTTCGTTAAATATATGAATAATTTATTAAACAATAATCTAAATTATTTAACTGCCCACTCGGCTTTTTTCATCCTCCAGACCGGTGGATCGTTGACGGGTTTTGACTCCGGAATTTCCCAGTGAGTACGAAAAACTCAATCGGACCCGCTGGCTATCCCATGTCCCTTTCGAGGACAGGTAAAAATCTCCCACTTCGCTATAGGACTCCCATCCCTGGGAATCAAAAATATCCGATACGGCGAGTTTGAGCGTGGCCTTATCCTGGAACAACTTTTTCTGTACCCCGGCATTCACGCCCCACTGCCTTGTGCTCACAAATTGACCTCCCCAAAGACTAGGAGAATTGTAATAACCGTCGATTTCGAGCGAGAAATCTCCCGGTAGTGTGAAAGTATGCTGGGCATACAACTGAAAAGAATTGAGGTGGAGACTGGCATCTTTCCCCTGATTGACTTTGCCGAATGTTTCCCGGTAGAAATAGTTGATGTTGGTCAGCGCGGACCACCAGGTGCAAATGGGCGAGGAACCGCTGACACTGACCGAAATATCCTTTTGCGAAGCCAGATTGCTATGAGTCTGATACGCCGAATTTTCTTCTCCCACTTCGATAATCTGGGTAATCAGATCGCGGGTATGAGAGTACGCGGCAGAGGAGGTAATCATGTGATTCCAGGTATAGCTGAGCTGCACCTTATTGGTGTACTCAGGAGTGAGGAATGGATTCCCCTTTTCATAGGTAAGTTCATCGAGCTGAAACTCGAAAGGGTTCAGAGAACTATAGTTGGGTCGGTTGATCCGGCGGCTGTAAGTAAGCTGAACAACGTTCTTGTCGTTGAGATCATACGTGATTCCCATCGATGGAAAGAAATCGGTGTAGTTTCTTTTAACATCGTCGAGCTCCACGTCTTGCTGGCTCTCCAGCAAGCCATGCGTCCGGCTGTGTTCTACCCGTAATCCTCCCTGAATTCCCAGTTTGTCCACTTTCTTATTGTAGGCGATGTATGCCGCGTAGACCTGTTCATCATACGCAAAATCATTGGATCGGTCACCATCCTTGATTTTGACGTCATCCAGGACATCGAAAAAATTGAAATTGTTATCGGTCAGGACTTTGGACCATTTAAGTCCCGTGGTGATTTTGCCTGCCCACAGCGGTTGCTCATAATCACTTTTCAAAGTATAAATGTCAATCCGGGACGGAGCCATAATGAAATATTCCCGGCTTTGCAGGATTTCTTCCCCCGAAGCATCGGTGTAAATATTGGGTTGTTCCTGTTCATTTTTGTGATTGAAAAATCCATAGTCGGCGTCTATATTGAGCGATTGCTCCTTCTCACCCTTCAACTGGTAATTGACATTGAAATTGGTATTATGATTATCGCTGCGATTGCCACCATTGGACCACAAAATGCTATCGATCTCCGTGGAGCCTTTACGTCCGATCTGTGCTCTGGATTCTTTGCGCCAGTCCCAGGAATTATTGTTGCCGTGAACCAGGACACCCAGCACGCTTTTATCCGAAAGATTGTAGTCCACACCGGCCCGGTAATTGATCCCATCGCTCTTGGACAGGGTTTTCAAATCCTGGTCAAATACCATCCCATTTTGTTCCCTGTAAATCACCTGGGTATTGGGATATTCATTATCGTAGTAACTCAACGATCCGTACAGGTTCACATTTCCGGATTTATAATTGGTATTGACTGAGCCACTATAGTTTGATTTTTCACCCTGAGAATACGACAGCGCGACGTTGGCGTTGTACCCTTCATTTTGATTTTTACGGAGAACGATATTGATGATTCCGGCATTTCCTTCCGCATCGTATCGGGCGGACGGTTGCGTTATCAGTTCGATCCTTTCGATATCTTCAGAAGGCATCGATTTCAGATAATTGGCCAGTTGCTCCCCCGAGAGCGGAGATTTTTTATCGTTGATGTAGATCTGGATTCCTGACTTTCCGAGCAGGCTGACATTTTCGTTTTGATCCACCATCACGCCGGGCGATTTGCGCAGCAGTTCCAGCGCATTGTTTCCGGATGAATTGATGCTCCCGGCCACGTTGACGACCATTTTATCGGGTTTCACTTCCAAAAGCGGTTTCCGGGCCGTCACGACGACTTCCTTTAGTTTCTCTCCCCGGGTCGCCAGGGTCAGTGTCTGAAAATCCTGTTGGGGATTGTCCACGTTCAGATCAAAGGTTTCGGATCTAAAATCCTGCAACCCCACGTACGTAATTTCCAGATAAAAATTCCCTGGTTCATCACTTTGTACCACAAAACTTCCATCGTCCCCGCTGTAATTCATTTTGACTACAGAAGTATCGGACGATTGATACAATACGGCGTTGGCGTAGGCCACGGGCTGTCCCGATTCATCCTGAAGATGGCCCGAAACCTGGTAGGGCGTTTGACAGAACAGGTTGACCATGGGGCACAACCAAATCAAGATAATAGGTAGTAATTTAAAGTTCATCATAAAAAATTAGCTGGTAGTTGATAATTAAGTTCTGTAAAGACGTAGAACAATGGAAAAATGTTACTCCCTTTGTAGAATTATGGAGTACTTTAGTCGATAAGACGAATAATCTGGTGGCCCGGGAATTACCATTTTGTTAGACTACATAGACCTCTTTTTTGTATTTTTACCCGACTACATCAATCACAAATTCATGTTAAACCCTTTCAAAAACATCGGTCCGGGCACCATCGTGGCGGCCGCATTCATCGGGCCTGGAACAGTCACGGTATGCACTCTGGCCGGTGTCCGTCACGGATATGAATTGCTATGGGCGGTTTTGATCTCGATGGTGGCCACGATTGTACTGCAGGAAATGTCCGCCCGCCTGGGTCTGGTGACGCAAAGGGGATTGATGGAAAACCTCAACCGGACGTTGACCCATAAGTGGGTTCGGTACTCCGCGGTTTTTCTGGTACTCATTGCCATCCTTTTGGGCAATACTGCCTACGAAGCGGGTAACATTATGGGGGGTACGATGGGTATTCAAAACATGGTGGGATCAGACACCAATCAGCAGGAAACCGTCCTTTACAGTCTCTTGATTGGCGTCTTAGCTTTCGCGCTTCTTTATTTTGGGAAATACAAAGCCGTCGAGAAAACGCTCATCATTCTGGTGGTCACCATGAGTTTAACTTTTGTAGTGACCGCCCTGCTTACCAGACCCGATGCGGGCGAAGTATTGAGGGGGCTTTTGATTCCCACGATACCCGGAAACGGCCTGGAAGTCATCGCCATTATCGGCACCACCGTAGTTCCCTACAATATTTTCCTCCACGCTTCCATTGTGGGCGAAAAATGGAAGGGACCTGAGGATCTGAAAAAAATGAGAGCGGATACTTACCTGGCTATCGCATTGGGCGGTATCATCTCCATGGCCATCATCGTCAGCGCGACCTCGGTCAATGGAGAAATCCAGTCACCTACCGATCTGGCGATGGCACTGGAGCCCCTATTGGGCGAATGGGCTCGTTATTTCATCGGGATGGGGCTCTTTGCAGCGGGAGTCAGTTCGGCGATCACTGCCCCAATGGCAGCCGCGTACGTGGCCAGGGGGCTGGAAATCAAAGGGGATCCACAGAAGAGATTTCAACGAACCTGGATGGGCGTCCTATCCATTGGAGTGGTGATTGCCTGTCTTGGATTCCGACCGATCGAAATCATTAAAATAGCCCAGGTGGCCAATGGCTTGTTGCTTCCCGTCATTGCATTTTTCCTGATCTGGATATGCAGCCAGGAACGGGTATTGGGGCGTTACAAAAACACCCGATGGCAGATCGTTGTCGCATCGGCCATATTGATGACTACCATTCTCCTGGGATTAAATAGTATTTTGAAAGCTTTGGAGGTATTGTGAGACGGCTGACTGTGGTCAGCCGTCAGCTATTAGCTATTAGCTATTAGCTCTCAGCCATCAGCTATCAGCCGTCAGCTTTCAACTTTCAGCTTTCAACTTTCAGCTTTGAGCTTTCAGCTTTGAGCTTTGAGCTTTGAGCTTTGAGCTATCAGCTCTCAGCTTTCAGCTTTCAGCTGTGCGAGT
>CALEIL010000355.1 GCA_937876435.1 uncultured Bacteroidota bacterium | reverse complement strand
AATAACCCGCGGTGATGTGGCCGCTGGAATTGTCGGCGTCCAGGTCGATGCGGAGGGAGGACTGGCGGAAGTCGGTCGTAGTTGCTGTGCCATTATTATAATTATCGAAACTAAACCCGGCACACCATTCCCCGATCGTTTTCGTCGTGGTATCCATCACTACGAGATGCTCATTTCGATTCCGGTCTAATGCCTGAGATGAAATTAACTGCCAAGGACCGCAGGCCGGATAATAAATAGACGGCTGTGACAGATTATAGTACTGATCACTTCGGAAAGTAGTCGAGTCAAATTCCTGTGTGTCCATATACCAGATGCCGGTAGTATTTTGATCGGTAGCTGTTCCAAAAAGTAAATTATTATCTTTTACAATCCCATTAATATTTTTGGCAATAGTAGGGAGACCCGGTAAGTCGATTTCACGTACTATCTCCCTCTTTCTAAGATTATATTCATAGATCAAGGTGGCATCGCTATTGTTTCCACTGCTTAAAATTGCATTCCCCTCTTCGAAAATGGCAATCTGATTTGCAGGGTTGGGAAGATCTAAAATTGCAAATTCCTCTATCCTTTGATTATTAGGTTGATATCTAAATATTTTAAAAACGTGATGTGTATCGGTAAAAGTAGTTATGTATAGGTAACCATCCGGGTGAAATGAAATCTCCCTGGCGCCATAAACACCCAGCTCACGATCGTCAGCTAAATTTTTCAATACTTGACTTTCACAAGTAGTCATGTCAAATTTCACCAATTCAAGAGAAGTCCCGTTCCACCAGATCTTGTAGATATTCTGAGCAAAGGTGGTGGATGAACCAATCACCATACCAATCCAAATCAACACCGAATATCGCAGATGTGAATAAATCTTAAAGCCTGGATATTTCATATGCATTAAAGAAATCAGGAAACACCGGGACAGTGTCTTTCCTGATTCATATTTAGTGAAATAAAACTTTACGGACAATCAAAATGATTAAAACCGTCTATCTCACCTTCCTCATTAGCGGTAGTATCCAGGACAAAGGTATAGGTATATGCCAGACTGGGAGTAGTAATCCGAAACGAAAATCTTTCTGAAGAACTGCCAAAATCTGGGTTAATCCTGATATTGTAACTTTTTGTATCGTCAATATCTTCAACCGTTTCACTATTCGAGCCAAACGTGCCAGGTAAAACAGAATCATCAAAATAAACAGTTGAATCACCTACTGAATATATTAAAACATCGTATTTAGTTGCATTACCCCAGCCCTTGGTAATGCTGATATCTACATCACAGGTCGAACTCCGGGTGTTGATTCCCCGGTCTATATCAAGTGTATCAATTGAAAGAGATACAAAATTGGAATTGCCAATATCGAAATTCAGATTCGGAAGGAGATCCGAGAGATCATTTGGTGTTTCCATTTCTGTAGAATGGGATTCTTCTACTATCGGTTCCTGTTCACAGGAATACCAAAGTATTGATATTAACACAATGGGTAATATATGCTTCCATTGAGTACATATTTTATGAACTAATTGGTTTAGGTCTGAATAAAATTTTATAGTATTCATTTTTACTTATCAAAGGGTTGATAAAATATTTATGTATGTGGATCAGACATACCACGGTTTATATGCTGCATGATCGCAGCAATTCAGCCAAACGGTAGCCGTATATTACATGAGAGCCACCTCTGACATTCGACCGACCGAATTTCTTTCTCTTAAGAGTGATACCAATTGGGGAAAATAAGGTCTGCACACATAGTAAGGAATTTTTATCACAACACGAAATATATGCTGTTAAATTTTAGAAAGATTTGAGAGATCTTCAGTACGTGTTTAGATTTCAACCAATGGGGAGAGCTCGCCTGGGAGCTCGGAGCTTGCCTAACTGAAGTGGTAGGCTTGCCAACCTACTTCAATACGTCTGGCGGGAACGGACCGAGATAGTATTCCTCTGCCAATGGGCCGGGCCCATTGTTGAGTTTCAACACAGCTGGGGCTGTGTTAATCCCAGGACCTGCCACTATAAAACACGAAATCATAAAAAAAGTGCGGGCCGGGACGGAACAAGATAGTATTCCTCAGCTAACCTTTAGTGCGCTAAACATATACGATCTCCAGAATCTGTTAAATCAAAAGCTGCTCATAGGTGTAAGGCATGCCCGAAGATGCCTTCCACCAAGTCAAAGGATCACAAGCACCGAGCCTGTTTCGGTTTTACTTTGGCCAGATTCATCGATATAGCTCACCTGTACGATATAAATACCGCCAGGAAGTTTTGCCCACACGGAAGCCTCGATATTAGATAAATTGGTTTGATGCAGCAAGCCGCCCCATTTGTCCCATAAGGTGACCGATTCCACCGCACCACATTCCGGGCTCAGGAAAATTTCCAATCCATCGTTCCAGCCATCGCCATTGGGTGTGACGGCATTGGGGATGGAAACCCTGCATTCATTGTGCTCACATTCGGATTCGTCATTGACGAGGACGGTATATCGACTTTGGAATGTGCAACTGCCAGATTGTACTTCAAATGAATATTCCCCGGATGATGATATGATTCGTTCACGGTCGGCCTGACCATCGTCCCATATGAAGATCAGATCGGCCGAATCAGGTGGTAAAGTGAGGGGAATTGTGGTTCCTTCACACCAATATAAGGTCTGGTCAAAGGCAGTGGATAAATCGGATGAAGTCGTGATCGTGACTGTTTTCTGGACCGAACAATCTCCGTCGTATCCGATGAGAACATACTCCCCCGGTCCGGTAAAGACAAGTGGGTCTCCTTCCCGGTAGCTATTCCCATCGTGATTGATGGAATCCAATCCCTGAACGATGATTTCTCCGATCTGACCGGGGCATATTTCCAGACTATCCGGATAGGATTCCGGGAAATCAATATTATCCCGGACTGTAACCTCAAATGTCCCCCGATAGGTGCAGCCCTCATTTTGGGCTTCCACGGTGAATGGACCGGTATCACTACTGCGGATCGTGGTGGAATCTCCCGTGGTTCCATTCCACCAGGTGATCGATTGGTACGTATCTGCTGGAAGGCCAATTACTCTTTCCTGCCCTTCGCAAAGCTGAATATCGTCCAGGGAAAGTTCCATTTCCGGTGATTCCTGAAAAGTGATCATAGCGGTATCGGCACAACCCCCTTCGGAATTAACGATCAATTCATAAGCACCCGACGGATCTATTCCCGGTGTAAATATCAATATCCCATTTTGTAAAGCAGGTGAAAGGGAAATCGACCATTCCTGCTCTATGGACAGGATGTCGCCTATATCGATGGCTTCCCCCTCGGGACAGTATAACAGGGTGGTATCAGGTCCTATCAGATCTTCACTATCCCGGACCATGATGTGGACGGGGATAGGAAGTCCACATGTGCTAAAATTTACTTGAACCTCCCGCGTCGCATCTTCGGTCTCCTCCACCCAGATAGAGTCCCCGGACGATCCGTCCCACCACCGGATATCTGAGAATTTTCCCGGTGGGAATCCGATCCGGATCCGGCCGCCCCGACAGAGATGGACGGTATCCAGGCCAGGGTCGGAAACCAATATATCCTGAACGGTCAGAATGGCTGTATCGGCACATCCTCCGGATTCCACGATATACTGGTATTCGCCGTCCTCATCCGTGCCCGGGATAAAGAGGCCATCACCCCCCGAAGGTTCCGGCTCAAACCGGCCATCGGACAACGCATCCTCCGATAGGAAAGCATTCAGATCAAGCGAGGGAGCGGCCGGGCAGTATTCCACGACCGTATCACGACCGGCGTACACCTCATCCCTCTCCAACTGAAAGACGGTCCAGGAGGAGGTGCTGTCTTCACCGACGTGCATGGTCGTGATGACGACGCGCTCGCGGGATTCTTCCGGATCATCCGGATTCCAGTCGGCGTGGTAGCGGAGACTGTGGAGAAAATCCTTGATTTGTTCTATATTATTACCGTTGGTATTTCGCCATACGTATCGGGCTGGAGAGACCTGCCTTAGATCTTCTTCAAAGCCTTCGGCTGTAAGAAATTCTTCGGGCAGACGAGGTTGAACGAAATAGGCCAGCCGAAAGGAGATCGAATCTACTTCATCTTCGCAGGTGTAAAGTTCAATATCGTCATTAACGAGTGGGGCTTCCTGTCTGCAGGTGGTGAGACTGTCGTAGTACCCGGCCGTAGGATGAAAAGACGAGTTATCCCCGTCCAGATCGATTCGCAGGGAAGATTGACGAAAGTCTGTGGTGTTGGCTACGCCGTTGATAGCCCAAAATGGATGAGGAAAGCTGATTTCAGGAAACAACAGTCCGGGACATATTTCGGTAATGGATTGAGCCTCCGGATATATGTGGATTAATTCATGATTACGGAGGTCATTATAGGACCCGGTGCTCAACATCTGGACGGGTTCGCAGGGGGGGAGATACACCGATGGAGCGAGAATGGAGTAATCTCTGGTGTCCCGTAATACAACGGTGTCGAATCGCCCCGCAGTGATGTCCCAATATCCATATGAATTGACATCCCAGTTATATTGACCATCAGCACCATCTCCGCCCTCACCAACAAAGAGCGGATTATTATCTTTTAGAAAACCGCCAATGGGAAAATTTACATCCGGAACTCCAAACAGATCTTCTGAAGTCGAATATCGAAGGCTGCGATTGTGCCGAAGATCATAATCGATATACTGGAATCTGAAATTCGATTGATCCCTGTGATCGTCACTGATCACTACCCGCCCCTCCTCGGAAATGGCCAAATAGGCAAAATCATCCTCAAGCATCAGTCGCTGTTGATCGATCGAACGAAGCGGAAGGATCTTATCTATTCTTCGTGTCAATACATTGAAAGCTATTAACCGACTTTCAGAAATCATATACAGCCGTCCATCCGGATGGAAAGACAAGCTGCCCGGACTAATCAGAGATGAATTCAATTCATCTTCAAATTCAAATACAATCTCAAGAATACATGTGTTTCCGTTGTACTTGTATAAAGTCGAAAATTGCTTTTCGAAATTAAGGTTGCCTGGAAGGAGGTATATTTCTTGTGAAAAAAGCGTGCTGGGCACTATTAGAAATTTTATACAAATTATCAGGTATTTCACATCAAACAATAGTCTATAATTAATTGAATGAAATTTCTGCCCATAATAGGACAGACCTTTTTATTCTGATAAGCCTCCCAAATATTTAATTGCAGTCGAATTTGTCAAATCCCCACCAGTAAACCTGGCGAGCGGGATTCCAGGTTAACATAGAAATGCTATAAACAAAATCATTTGTTCGTAAATGCACCCAATATTCCTCACTACTTCCACCATCAATTGGTTGGGCCAAAATATCGTATTCTATTGTGTCGTCGATATTTTGTATATCTGTCCAAGTACTTACAAAAGGAAAATAAAAGGATGGACCACTGCTTCCAACTTCCTTAATAGAAAACATATATTGCGTAGCGGTACCAACAGTACTTTCAAAATATACTTCCAGCATACAGCTTGCACGTACCCTGAGCCGTGTTGGACCTTCGATTTTTTTGATGATGAGATCTGATTGTTTTTCATTCATCTGACTACGGTCCAGATTTTGATAATATTTAATCCAATCCTGTTCTGACATAAAGCTAAAATCAATCGGCTTGTTCAAACTTTCTGGTGTTTTTACAGCGGGATCATCAACCTCACATGCGGTGAACATTAAAAGGACAGCTAAAAGTGTGAGGGTGATTTTCCAACCCCGATTAAAGATTGTCAGTCCACGTGGCGAGGCAACATTGGCTTTTTTAGAGAAGTAATTCATAAATTTAGAGTTTAAGGTTAAATATTATGCTTAAAACACAATAGATACAAAGTTGCAGGATAGTTTCATTCAGGCAGACTGAATGGAGTATACAATCTTATATTTTGAAAAAAGGTCGATTTAATAAGAGCGTTATAGTTCCAAAAAATCAATGTAATAAATATTACTAAAAATACAAAATTATATAATCATTTTAACAGAATAATCGTGAATTTCAACAGAATCATCATAAAATATTTTCTTGAGCGTTATAAGCGATTATAAGGATTGCCCATTGTCAATTGTCCCTTGTCCATTGTCCATTGTCCCTTGTCCATTGTCAATTACTTAATAACCATCACCCCACCGGCCACGGAGCTCACCTCCCCCCGATCCGTCTCATACGAAATCTGTACCATATAGACGCCCGGTGCGATCTTCTCCCAGATCTGCGCACTCATACTCTCATTCTCCACTCTGTACAATTCTCCGCCCCACTTGTCAAAGACCCTGAACTCAATCACCTGTATTTCACACGGTGAAAAAAGTTCCAGCTCATCATTCACCCCGTCCCCGTTGGGCGTGATCGCATTGGGTATGGAAACCGGACATTCCTCATCGCAATCCGTCCCTTCCAGTACGTCGATGTATCCGGCAAACTCACAGCCCTTTGATCCCATCACGAAGGGATACCGGTCCGGACTATCCACCATCCGATCCCCTACACCGCCATCTGCCCATCGGAAGTGCCATTCCTCATTATCTTCCGGTAAGGTGAGCGTCAATGGTTCCGGATCGCACCACATGGCTATGGATGAATACTGCGCCGATGGATCGGCTATTTCTTCCACCGTGATCGTCGTATCCGCAGAGCATCCTTCGCGGTATATCCGTAGCTCATAAGTCCCATTCTCAGTGATGACTATTTCTTCGCCCCGATCATAAAATCTGCCATCCCACCACACCGAATCCAGTCCTTCCACGAGCCAAGTCTCCGTATCCCCTTCGCAAAGCGTAATTGGTTGCCCATATCCTTCCGGCCATTCCACTGCCTCCACCTTAGTCACAGTGAATTCTCCCTGGTACACACAGCCATCCCGATGTGCTTCTACGGTGAACGGGCCCACATCTTCTCCGGACAGGATAGTAGAATCTCCCCGGACACCATTCCACCAGGTCACCTCCTCATACGTACCGGGCTCCAGTCCGATGGTTTGGGTCGCTCCGTTGCACAACCGCAGTGGTTCCAGCATGAGTTCCTGGATATTGGTTTCCTCCAGGATGATCTCCGCCGTATCAGCACAGGAACCGGCCTGTGCTATCAGCAGATATGATCCGGCTCCATTCACCGATGGATCAAATACGAGGTGATCACCTGCTGCTCCGGACAAGGCCGGCGATACCGTATAACGATAATCCGCCGATAGATCCAATACCACCTCCAGATCTATCCGTGTGCCGCCACGGCAGTAGTCGATCGTGGTATCTCGTCCGGCTACGCCTTCCACCTCCCGTTCCTCTACCGTAATGGGTATCCGAACGCCACAATCTCCCTGGCTCACGATGGCGTAATAATCCGTCATTGCCCCGGCACTCACCGAGACCGAGTCGCCCGTACTGCCATCCCACCACTCGATGCGATCGTAGCGACCGGGTGGAAAACCTATCCGCTGATGACCTCCCGGACACACCGTGACCGTATCCAGCCCGGATTCCGCCGCTCCGGTTTCCAGCGACTCCACCGTCAACACAGCCGTATCGGCGCAATTCTCTTTCTCCAGTATGTACAGATAATCACCATCTGCATCTTCTCCCGGTGTGAATGCGGTACCACCCGAAGATAATGCTTCCTCGACCCGGCCATCTGTCCGGACACCGCTGCTGAGGTAATCCGTCAGTTCGATCATATCTTCACCCGGGCAGTAGGAAACGACCGTATCCCGACCCGCCCAGACTTCGTCGGTCTCCAGTTGATAGACCGACCACGACGTCGTGCTGTCTTCTCCCACGTGCATCGTCGTCATCACCACCCGCTCTTTTTCATCCGGATCGGTCCAATCCGCCCGGTAGCGTAGACTGCGCAGGTATTCCTTTATCCTCGATTCGTCGTCACCATATGGATTGCGCCACACGTACCGGTCCGGGGAAGTTTGCTCCATTTGGCCCGGGAAATCCTCCGAATAGATCCGCTCTTCCGGCAACAAGGGATCGTCGTAATACTTCAGCCGGAAGGAGATATAGTCCACCTGTCCGCCACAGGTATAAAGCTTCACGTCATCCATGAGCGGTACTTCCCGCCGGCATGTGGTTAAAGTGTCGAAGTAACCCGCCGTGATGTGGCCGCTGGAATTGTCGGCGTCCAGGTCGATCCGGAGCGGGGAACGGCGAAAGTCGGTCGGGTGGGCCGAATTACCCTGAGCGTAATACTCATCGATTTCCGGGCATACCTCTTCTATAGTTCGAGCCTCTACATCGACCATCATCTTGGAATTAAACCCACCTTCTACATCACAAAGGCCCAATAACTGTAACGGACCACAGGCCGGAAAATAGATATGGGAATCCATAATGCGTACCCTTTCAGGATAGTTGTATGGTATATAATTTGCTTCATCCGATACCGGATTCCAAACCGCTATATTATTATTCCGATCATCACCAAATGCTCCTCCCCATACCAGATAATTCCCATCCGGAAGTTGACCATCGATGCCCGGAAAGCCGGGTCGATCTTTGATGATTTCCTCCTCCGGCACTGACATAGTCGTCAAATGGCGGAGGTCGATCTGCCTCAATATATGATGGGGGCGGACCTGATGATTGCTCCAGAGGATCTTCCCCTTCTCATTGATGGTCAAAAAATTAACGCCAAAACTATTCATATCAAACGTAGAAAATGGCACAACCCTCTCTATTCGGTTTTGACCAACATTGTACACTATAATATGTCGAGATCCTGAGAGATAGAGCATACCATCGGGGTGAAAGCTTATGTCTGAAATACCCGACATATGCTGTAAATTGAAATCATAAAAATCATGGATTTCTTCGTAAGTGCAGCTTTGGATATCAAGCTTATGCAACCATCTGCCTCTTACGATCTTATAAAAGTCCTGGCTATAAGTGGGATGAAAATTAAACATACAAACCAAAGCTAAGCATGATCGGATTAATCGGGAATACATACAGCTATTTTGCATTAAACAAAAATTAGAAGCACACAGATTATTACACCATGTGCTTCTAATTTTAACTTCCTCATTAATATACGATTTAACTATGGACAATCAAAATAACTGATATCGTTAACATATCCTTCGGTTCCCCCTTCATGATACATGTAGTAGAAATGCGATATTTGATCCGGACGCACAATATTAAACCTATAGTCCTCATACACTCCACTTCCCGAATTAACAGGTGTAATGGTAATGTCATAGGTCATGGTTTTATCGATTTCAATCGATTTGAAATCATTCCAAACACCTGAAACATTAATAGTCCTTGGAGGTGCTACTCCATCATCAAATTCTACATCATATGACGTTGCATTTCCACCATACTTTTCTATAGCAACCTCTGCATCGCACTTGCCATCGGGGTTTGGCGCCGGGCACTCGAAGTGAAAGTCTTCAAAAAGCTCCACTCCGGCTCCGTGGAAGAAATAGAGTGATTTACCACCCCAGTCCGGATCGATGGTCAGGCTGCCCCCGGTACTGAATGTGGGATTGTCGATCGGTTCCACTGTAAAGTCGTAGTCCTTCGCTCCACTGATCGTCATATTGAAATCATCATTGTCCACCATCAGCACCGGACCGTGCACTACCGTCGCCGTATTGGCTTCATACACGATCACACGTGCCGTGTCGGCAGGCCCATATATCGATAATTCCACATTGATTCCACAGTTATAAGGAGATCTCACAGTAATTCTTTTTTGACGAGAAGTTGGCGAATGAGCAGTGCTGTCTACCCAGGTTCTGAGATAATTGGACTCCCCTTCCCCGAAGTTCAGCGACTGCACATAGGCTTGTTTCTCTTCCTGGGTCATTTCCGAAAAGTCCTTTCCTGCCAATACCGTAATCGAATCCTGTTCGGGATGAAGCGGTGTTTCCTCGTCACACGAGTACCACAGCATTGAAATCAATATAACAGGCAAACCATACTTCCAAAGTTTACGGGATATTCTATGGACTACTTTGGGGGGGGCGGAATAAAATTTTATAGTATTCATTTTTACTTATTAAAGGGAGGATAAAATATTTATGTATGTGGGCCAGACATACCATGGTTTATATGCTGCATGATCGCAGCAATTCAGCCAACAGGAAGCCGCATATTACATGAGAGCCACCTCCGACATTCGACCGACCAAAATTTCTTTCTCTTAAGAGTGATACCAATTAGTAAAATAAGGTCTGCGCACATAGTAAGGAATTTTTAGCACAATACGAAAAATTTACTGTTAAATTCCAAGTCAAATATTTATTCAATATTTCATATGCCGGTGAAGCATCAATATTTGTAGAAATATCCATCATACACGTTCAATTCTGTTGACAATCAAAAAAATTGAATTCCGAAATCTATTCCTTTAATCTCATACAAATCGCTATTTTTGGCGATTGTAATAACCAACATTCACTCAATAATGGCAGAAGATTTTAAACATATCATTTCTCATTCCAAAGAATACGGGTTCGTATATCCATCCAGCGAGGTGTACGAAGGACTCAGCGCCGTCTATGATTACGGCCCCATGGGTGTGGAACTGAAAAATAATATCAAGTCATACTGGTGGAAATCGATGGTCCGGATGCACGAAAACATCGTCGGCATCGACGCCGCCATTTTTATGCATCCCAAGACCTGGAAAGCCTCCGGACACGTCGATGCGTTTAATGACCCCATGCTCGACAACAAGGATTCCAAAAAAAGATACCGCGCCGATGTCCTGATCGAG
Source organism: uncultured Bacteroidota bacterium (assembly GCA_937876435.1). GTDB lineage: Bacteria > Bacteroidota > Bacteroidia > Chitinophagales > Saprospiraceae > Membranihabitans. The sequence goes on along the minus strand of CALEIL010000355.1, from coordinate 14,588 downwards.
GACGAAATGGCGAAAATCGAATCGAAGATCGATAAGGAAATCAACAAGGCCCGGAAACGGTTCGGCGAAGCGTTCGACGAGAATCAGTTCCGATCTACCCATCCCAGGGTAATGCGGTATACCGCCCAGATCAATGAAATCAAGACCAGACTCAGTACCGCGATGACCGCAGGAGATATGAAAGGGCTCCGTCAAATCATCGAGGATCTCGACATCGCCGATCCGGTATCGGGTTCGCGCAACTGGACCGATGTCCGCCAGTTCAATCTGATGTTTTCCACCCAGCTCGGGAATATCAGCGGAGAGAATTCAGATCTCTATCTCCGGCCGGAAACCGCGCAAGGGATTTTTGTCAATTTCCTCAACGTTATGAAAACTTCGAGACAAAAAATTCCGTTTGGGATCGCCCAGATCGGTAAGGCGTTTCGGAATGAAATCGTAGCCCGACAGTTTATCTTCCGCATGCGCGAGTTTGAACAAATGGAGATGCAATACTTCATCCCGCCAGGTAGCGAAATGGAATGGTACGAATACTGGAAAGAAGAACGGATGAGGTGGCATCTGGCCCTGGGTACACCCAAAGAGCATCTTCGATTTCACAAGCACGAAAACCTGGCGCATTATGCTAACGCTGCGGCCGACATCGAATACCAATTCCCCTTTGGATTCAAGGAGCTGGAAGGCATCCATTCCCGCACGGATTTTGACTTGAAAAGCCACCAGGAATTATCCGGGAAAAAGTTGCAATATTTCGATCCCGAAACCAATGAAAACTATATTCCATACGTCCTGGAGACCTCCATCGGATGCGACCGGATGTTTCTGGCGATGCTGAGCGAATCACTCCAGACCGAAGAAGTACCCGATGCCTCCGGGAATACCAGCAGCCGGATCGTGATGAAGCTGCATCCGGTCCTGGCCCCGGTCAAAGCCGCGATTCTGCCCCTGGTCCGGAACAAACCAGAGCTCACGGACCGCGCTCGGAAAATTTTTGACGAACTCAAACTCCATTTTCAGTGTCAGTACGACGAAAAAGATGCCATCGGCCGTCGCTACAGACGCCAGGATGCGATTGGTACCCCGTATTGCCTGACCATCGATTTTGAAACCATCGAAGACGATCAGAAAATTACGATACGCGACCGGGACAGCCTCGAACAAAAAAGAGTCACGGTTCAGGAGGCCAAAGACATCATCACAAATTCGACCAATGAAGCCATTCTATTACAGCGTTAAATTGTCGGGGATCCTATTGATCCTGACCATATGTGCCCACCACATGAATGCTCAAACACCTACGCCTCAGCTCCCCTTGTGGGAAAAGGACCAGTTGGTCATTCCCGACTATGAATACACCGAACGCTGGGACAGCACCGACATCGTCCGGGTGGAGAAAGTCACGGATCCCTTTATTGAAGTACATCTCCCGGCTCGGAAAAATCGAACGGATATCGGTGTAGTGATCTGTCCTGGAGGTGGATACCGCATTCTGGCCTGGGATTGGGAGGGTCAGGATTTTGCGCACGCGCTCAACGCCGTTGGAATATCCGTCTTTGTACTGAAATATCGGCTTCCGTTCGCGGTTGATGGTCAAACCGATGACACCATGCCCATGCGCGATGCTATGCGAGCGATCCAGATGGTCCGCAACCGGGCCCAGGAATGGGAGATCGATCCAAATAAAATTGGCATCATGGGCTTTTCAGCCGGTGGCCATCTTGCCTCATCAGTAGGCGTACATTTTGACGATCAGACCTTTCTGGAAGGTGTGAGCGACGACACCACCTCAGCCAGACCGGATTTTATGGCGCTAATCTATCCGGTCATCGACTTTACGGACAATCCCAATATTCATTCCGGTTCACGAGCCAATCTACTCGGCAACGACCTAAGTCCTCAAAAAAAGGAATATTATTCATCGCACAAACAGGTAACAGAAAGGACCCCACCTACCTTCCTCGTCCATGCACAGGATGACACAGGAGTCCCCGTCGAAAACAGTTTACAAATGTATCAAGCCCTCAGAGAACATAAGGTGGAGACCGAAATGCATTTGTACCCGGAGGGTGGACATGGATTTGGCCTGGCTCTGGATAAAGGACGGCTGTCCGGTTGGCCCCAATTGCTGATGGAATGGATTTTTGCCACCACAGCTACCGACTAACTACCTTTTACATTATTTTTAATACGACTATCGATATGCCCGAATCACCATCGCTTCCCGGAAAAACTCAATTGGTCAGTACACCGCAGGAACTGGAGAAAATTGCGGCCCAGGACACGGGAGACCATCGGTACGCGGTCGAAGATTTTTTCCGTACCCCGGAACAAAGCGCTTTTTCCCTGTCGCCGGATGGACAGTACGTGGCCTATTTCAGCCCGTATGAACGACGAAAAAACATTTTTGTACGCGAAATTGCTTCGGGAGAAACCGTCCGGATTACCGAAGAAACCGTCCGGGACATCGGGGGATTTTTCTGGGCCAATCCACGTCGGATTTTGTACGTAAAAGACAGCGGCGGTGACGAAAATTACCGATTGTACGGAGTAGGCATCGATGGGGATGATCACCAGGACCTCACGCCATATGAAAAAGTGACCGTTCAGCTCATCGACGACCTGGAAGATAACCACGACGAAGTGATTATCGGATTGAATAAAGACAATCCGGAATTATTTGACCCGTACCGGTTGAATATCCATACGGGTGCATTGATTCAATTGGCGAAAAATCGACCGGATGCTCCGGTGACGAGTTGGATGACCGATCACGATGGCCGGCTCCGGATCGCCATCCGCACCGAAGGCGGGACCAATACGGTGCTGATGTACCGCGACCATGAAGACGAAGAATTTCGCGACGTCATCACCACGGATTTCACCGAAGAAATGAACCCTTTGTTTTTTGATTTTGACACGCCACGTTTGGTGTACGCGTTGTCCAATCTGAACCGGGATAAGAAAGTACTGGTCCATTTTGACATGCACACCGGAAAGGAATCCGGTGAAATAATGTTTGAGCGGGCAGATGTGGACTTATCCGGGGTTTCTTATTCGCGCAAACGAAAAGTCTTGACGACCGTGTCCTTTCTCACGGATCGCCGGCACCGGCATTTTTTCGACGAACGCATGAAAAACATCTTTGCTTACCTGGAAAACAAACTTCCCGGTAAAGAAATTTCGCTCACCAGTACAGATCTGGCGGAAGAAAATTTCATCGTGCGGACGTACAGCGACCGATCGCTGGGTGCGTATTACCATTATAATGCGGATGCGGAAAAACTGGATTGGATCACCGATGTCAGTCCCTGGATCCAAGAGGAAGATATGCAGCCGATGCAGTCTGTCTCGTACGTGAGCCGGGATGGCCTGACCATCCATGGCTACCTCACTCTGCCAGCCGGACACGAAGGTAAGCCTTGCCCCATCGTGGTCAACCCTCACGGTGGGCCCTGGGTGCGCGACACTTGGGGTTTCAATCCGGAGGTACAGTTACTCGCCTCACGGGGCTATGGGGTTTTCCAGATGAATTACCGGGGTTCTACAGGATATGGAAAAGCATTTTGGAAAGCTTCCTTTAAAGAATGGGGACGAAAAATGCAGGACGATATCACGGATGGGGTACATTGGCTGATCGATGAAGGGATCGCCGATCCGGACCGGATTGCTATTTACGGAGGTAGTTACGGTGGGTACGCCACCCTGGCTGGAGTGGCCTTCACCCCAGACTTATACCGGTGTGCCATAGACTATGTCGGCGTATCCAATTTGTTCACTTTTATGACGACCATTCCACCCTATTGGAAGCCTCTGCTGGATATGATGTATGCTATGGTGGGCAATCCTGAAACGGAGCAGGAAGCGATGAGGGCAGCCTCCCCTGTGTTTCATGTGGATAAAATCAAAACGCCCTTGCTGGTGATTCAAGGGGCCAACGATCCCCGGGTCAACATCGACGAATCGGATCAGATCGTGGAGAGCTTGAGGGAACGCGGCGTCGATGTACCCTACATGGTCAAATACGACGAAGGACATGGGTTTCGCAATGAAGAAAACCGATTTGAGGTGTATCGCGTGATTTTGGGTTTTTTGGCGGGTTATCTGAATGATTAAAGAGTTGAAATAAGGGTTGCGGCTGAGGAATTCTGTGCTTTCGAGCTGTAGTGGCGGAAGGAGCTTGTTCAAAACAAATAATATACCGAATTTTTACCGATCACGCAATTACATAATTATGTACATTTTGTGGAAAATCCCGGGTATGAAGTCCATGATCATTACAATTTCAGTCCATTTGACCTCCCACATACCACATTTTAGCTAAAATATTATAATAATTGTTCAAATTTTTTGAGGAATTAAAAATATTTTATTACCTTAGGTGATATCCCGCCAAACCGACGGTTGTCAACCATTTTGGAATAGGCCATTCCAAAACGCTGCGTACAGATGACAACCATCTTGAATTCGATGATTTATAGATCATGTACATCCTAATTTATCAATTTATAAATTATAAATGTGAAAAATTTATATATTTTTAAAGACACTCCCCCCCCCGATAACAGGGCGGCGGGCAAACAAATTCTTTTGGAAACTCACGCTGATGCTGATGGCGGTGCTGCTGGTATTCACGGGCTGTGAAGAAGAGAGTCCGGTACTGGAGCAATCTGAGCCGACTGAACTGTTGAGCGGGAAGGAATTACAGACAATGACGCAGGAAGAACTGGCAGACTATTTTGAAATCATTGACCTGACTCAGATCCAACCCGGCTATATCGAAACCTGGACCGATACCCTGAGTGCGGAAGAATTTGCCAAGTACAAAAGTGTTATTTCACTGCGATCCAGTGAAAAATGCGGTGTTGTAGTCACGCCTTACATGGACCCGGGTGCACCGGACTCAGCGTATGTGACCGTATTTGAAGCCGGCACGTCAATCGTTTACAGGGCCAAGGAAAAATTCGCTGACGGTGATGACTTCTGGATGGAGATAGATGGAGCTGATTTCTACGATTTTGTGACCGAACATCCCACTAATCCCACGGGAAGTATTGACGGCTATCTGGAAATTGATCCCGACTGGGGTGGTAAAACACTGGCCTTTTTTTCCGGAAACGGACCGCATACCTATTCCGATTACAACTTTGAATGTCCGCCGGATTCTCCCGATGGCACTTGTGATGCCTACCTTGAGGTGAGAAGATTAGCCGGTTCAGCTACTGATTATACCATTGAAGTACATCCAGATGTAGATAATGAATTTGACGTTGGCACATTTACAGGGAGTCCATCGCAAAGCATACCCTTTACTTGTGATCAGGCACAAACCTATGAATTCAAAGTTAAAAGTAGCAGCGGTGGGGCTTCAGAATCCTTAGTAGTCAGCATTATCAGGCCTGATGGAATAGCCCACAGCTACAATATGTTTGGAGTAGATTTGAGTAATAGTACTTCTTCGCCTGTTCCATTTACTAATGATTTTGACTACTTTGACTGTCCCTATTAAGATTGAATTGAAAAATAATCAAGAAGCGAAAGGAAGCGTTTTTCAGGGGAGGAAACGCTTCCTTTCACTGTTTTTCAAAGTCAATTTCCCGTCTATGTCACGGCTTATTTATACATTAAAACTATTCATATTATCATTAGCTCCAGTATTATTATGGTCACAAGATATCTATTTCAATGGCCAAAAAAATGCTATACTCCATTTTGATCCTGCAACCTGTCAATGGGATACCTTAAAAATGAATGATAATGATGGTCCAATATATAGTCCAGCGGGATATTCATTTCATCCCGATGGGCGTCTGTATATTATGACTTCAATGGATCAACAGCTAATTGGTTTCAATGTATTAACACGTGAAATCGATCGAATCATTCCCACCCCTGTCAATGAACTTCGACCTTCACTGGCAGTGTCGGAAGAAGGCAGGGTAGTGATTTCATCTCATACAGAAAAAATTGGTTCATATGCTGATCTGATATTTGAATTCGATCTTCGTTCAAACCGTATTTTAGATACAATCTCCTATTTTATTGATAGTGTCAATCGAGTTGGTGGAATTATCAATGAACAGCAATTCATACTTCAACTTTATAATACTGGCGTAAAATATAATGAGATCGAAAAAAACAACTTTTACATTTGTTGGAACCATCGTTCCGAATCATATGTCATAGAACAATTGAACCATTTCATCCAGTATAGATTCGTCATTCCATCGATTTACTTTCCAGCCTGTGAACAGCGCCAATTACTGGGATTCGGAACCACGAAAACCACCAGGAATTGGGACAGAACCGAGCTCCTCCAGGTTAATATTGCCGAAAAAACGATCCAAGAGGTTTGTTTCCGTAATTTCGTTCCTGATGTGGAGCCTCCCGCTTCGAGCGGATGGTCATCTTTCGATCTCGCCACCCCCACAGACTTCCGCCAGTCCCCTCTGCGCATCGACCTGGACGCCGACAATTCCTCCGGCCACATCGCAGCCGGATACTACGACACCCTGACCACCTGCCTCAAGGAAGCCCCGGTGGTGGATGACGACGTGGAGCTTTATACTTGTGGTTCTCCCGGCTCATCCGGCGAAGTCGATTCCATTTCCTTCCGGTTGATGTACTACGATCAGCCCTTGCTGCCTGAAGAGCTCATCTATTCGGAAGGCTTCGATGGCGAGCTTCAGGCTACCGCTTCTCCTTCCCGGTGGGTATGGAAGAATTCTGACCACAGAGATCCGGAGCAAATCAAAGAATTCCTATACAGCCTGCGATACCGGGCCGACTGGGACCCGGCCGATCCGCAGCAGAGCCGGGAAAGGGCTGTGGCTGTCACCATGCATGTGGATGGAGACAGCACCTCCTCCTGGACGGTCTACCAACTGGAACAAAGCGAAGTGTATGCCGGCCGGGATACCACCGTGAAGTTTTGCTACCCTTATGATCGGGAGTCCGACCTGTCAGTATACCTCAGTCATGGTGTAAGCCCGAACGGTCGGATCGAACCAGTACTGGCAAGTGGTAATTTAATATTTGATCCCATGCTGGACCAAGAGGATGGTTATCTTTATATCCTGGAAAACGAGCAATGCGCGGATACCGCCGTATTTACTATCAATCGAATTGCGCCTCCTGAAAATCTAGACACTGTTTTCGTATGTCCTGGAGAAGGGTTGTGGTACACTTTACCTCAGGGAAGCTATTCCGAAATTGTTTGGTGGTGGGACGGAAGTCACGGTGATTCAATTTGGTTGGAAACCAGCCAGGACACTTCCTTACTGGTCGAGACGCTCTTGGAAGACAAATGTACCTGGGTTTTCCGGGTTCCGGTCCGTATAAGAGAGGCAATCGGACTGGCTGGTAATGATCAGTTCTTTACTTTTTGTTCTGAAGAGGAGCAACTGGATCTGCGTACCCTGCTTCCGAAAGTACCTGGCATGGATGAACGAATCGAACCTCCTTTATCCGGTGGAATTCTCTTATTTCAACCTGACCTGGATTCGGCGGGTGAGTACCGGTACATCCTCTCCCAGGGCAATTGTGCCGATACCGCGTTGATTACCTTCGAAGAATCCCCCACCGCTGCGATTACACTGGATCCAGTGACGTTGTGTGGTGGGCAGGACGTGCGCATTGGACTTCCACCCGATACCTACGACGAAGTCACCTGGTGGAACGGCGATACGGGCGATTCCACCACCCTGAATGCCGAGGATACCGGTCCGTTTACCGTGGAAGCCCGGATCGATGGCTGCGTCTTTTTGGGAGAAATCGAAGTCACCACGGGGCCGGAAGTGATCATCCCGGACGAATACAGGACCAACCGGACGATCTGTGCAGGTGCCGCGGATACCATCCGGGTCACAGGCCTGGATTCCGTGCAATGGAATGGACGGACCTATTATCCGGGTGAAAATATCATCATCGCAGCCGCAGGCGAGTTTGAGCTGCGGGGCTATCAGGAGGGGTGTTGGGCCGAAAAAAATATCACAATAACAGAAGTACCAGATCCGTCGTCTGATTACAGCCAAACCATCGACTGGTGCGCCCCTCAATCCATCACCCTGACCCTGCCCGAAGAGGATCCGCCCTGGCAGTTCCACTGGGCGGACGGTACGACGTCCCCAGCACGCACGATCGACAGCGCCGCCACCTACGCCTTCCAGATCACTTCGGATCAATGTATTTTCCAGGCTTCCTACCAGGTGGTGGAGAAAGCCGATTGTCAAACGGAAGAGTGTACCCTGTCCATCCCCAATGCCGTCACCCCCAATGGCGACGGGATCAACGACGAGCTGGAATTATTCCCGACACCGGCCTGCGCCGGTATCGAATCGGTCAGTCTTTGGAATAAATGGGGAAGTCTGAAGTATTCCACCCCAACACCAATCATAGAATCCGCTATATGGCAGGATCTCCCGGTCGGGATTTACATCGTTCGGGTGGAATACCGGGATGGCACCGGTAAACTGAATGTGAAAACCGGGTCTGTGGTGGTGATCAGGTGAGAGTGAGAATGAGAATGAGAACGAGGAATTTTGAGCAAAGACCCAAGATTTTAAACAAGCTCATCTAAATAGCAAAATTAAAATCTCTGTGGTTCTCCGTGATCTCCTCCGTGGTTCTCGGTATAACAATTTGGCAGGCCTGCCTGCCCTCTGATATCTTTTTTTTAACACGCAAATCCTGGGCGAGATCAACCATAATTCCTCTAAAAATGAGTTTCTGGAGTGAGCTCAATTTTGAATACTGAACTGGTGAGTGCGTTCATAGCTACCAGCTAATAGCAAACAACTAATGTCACAACAGCTAATAGCTGCATTCAAGTATACGATTTTAGATTTTTACCCAACTTCTATTCATCCAATTCCGGTTCTTCCGATGGAGTCTTAACCTTTACCTCAGCCTTAACCTTTCACCACTTCCTCCAGGTCCGCAGCACGTACTTTTTCCACGGCTTGCGGCTTTTGATGCCCCAATAGGTTAATTTTTGCTTTGGAATAGTTGGCCCTGAGGATGATGCGAAGCGTGGAGTCATTGTTGAAATATTCGGATATCCAGTTGATGAAAATAACCACCTTATTGCGCACACTCAGGATCAACCAGAAGTGCACGACCATCCAGGTGACCCAGGCAAACCGGCCATGAAATCTAACCCGGGGAAGATCGACCACCGCTTTTCGTTTCCCCACGGTTGCCATGGTTCCCTTGTTCACGTATTCAAATTGCACCAATTCCTGGCCTTTTTGCTGGCGGATCAAATTACCGGCCAGATTGATCGCCTGATTGGTGGCAACGTTGGCCAGTTGAGGGTGACCGTGGGGATAGTCGGGGGTTTCCATATAAGCGATATCCCCCACTGCATACACATCCTCCACACCCTGGACCTGGCTGAATCGATCCACCAATATCCGGTTCCCGCGAACGATGCTCTCACTGGGCAGGCCAGGAACAGGGACCCCGGTTACTCCGGCAGCCCAGATCACATTGTCCGTTATTAGTTTTTCTCCATCACTAAATTCCAGTGTTTTACCATCGTATGTTTTCACTATTTTATTCAGATGGATTTCTACGCCGAGTTCTTTTAGATATTTCTCGCTGTATTTTTGGGCATTCTCGCTCATTGCGCGCAAGGTCGCATCGGTTCCTTCCACCAAATGGATTCGAAGTTTGGTAAAATCCATATCCGGATAATCCTTGGGGAGAATGTACTTTTTCATCTCTGCCAGTGCTCCGGAAAGTTCCACACCAGTCGGTCCACCACCCACTACCACGAGATTCATCAGGGCCTCCTTATCTTCCGGTGGTGTGCAAAAAGCGTGTTCAAAGGTCAGCAGGATCCGATTGCGCAAGGCCAACGCTTCCTGCGTGGATTTCATCGGCATGCTGTACTCTTCGAGTTCCTTGTTGCCGAAGTAATTGGTATCACAGCCCAGGGCAATGACCAGTTTATCGTACTTCATATTAAAATGATCGAGCACGACAAGTTTGTTCCGAGTGTCAATTTCCCGGACCTCCGCCATCCGGATGTGAATATTTGAATTGTTTTGAAATACCTTGCGAAGGGGAAAAGAAACGCTGGATGGTTCCAGTCTTGCCGTAGCGACCTGATACAGGAGGGGTTGGAACTGATGATAATTGTGTTTATCGATGAGAAAAATATCATAGTTGGACTTTTGCAACTTTCGCGCCAGCTTGAGACCGGCAAAACCTCCTCCGAGGATTACGATGCGTTCTTTTTGGCCATTATTCATGGTGATCAATTTTTACGTAAAAATTATTCGACCTATTAAAATGGAAACAGCTCACTGGGACTATTGTTGATTTTTGAGGAAGGCATTTATGATTAAAATACCATCAATGTAGGAGGGATTTTACCCGGTAAAATTGATATGGGGTTATGGGTTACTGTTCGATGGATGGGAGATTAAAACGTCCAAGTCCTGTGACTATCACAGCCCTTCCGGGGGTGACCCGTAATCTCATTCTGGTCAATGGGTCGGGACCCAGTGGACGAGTATTTGGGTAATGGGCCTGGCCCATTGGCAGAGGAATACTATCCTGGTCTGTTCCTACCAGACGTATTGAACCTTACCCGGACACGATACTACCCATCTGTTCTCCTTTCAGAAGACTCTGGAGATTGCCTGGTTGATAGATATTGAATACAATGATAGGGAGATTGTTCTCCTGACACAGCGTGAATGCGGTCTTATCCATCACACCAAGACTTTTATCAATGACTTCATCAAAAGTGATCCGGTCGTACATTACAGCATTGGGATCCTTCTCCGGATCGGCAGAATAAATACCATCTACCCTAGTGCCTTTTAATATCACATCGGCTCCGATTTCGATAGCCCTTAACGCCGCCGCTGAATCGGTGGTGAAATAAGGATTACCGGTGCCGGCAGAGAAAATCACCACGCGTCCCTTTTCCAGGTGTCGGACAGCTCTTCGACGAATATATGGTTCAGCGATTTCCTTCATTTCGATGGCTGAAATAAGGCGGGTATAAACTCCTATATTCTCCAGTGAAGACTGGAGCGCCATCCCGTTGATGACGGTGGCGAGCATTCCCATATAATCGCCTTGCACCCGCTCAATCACGCTCTCCTTATCACTCACACCACGGAAAATGTTACCCCCACCTATAACTATAGCCACTTCCACCCCCATCCGTTGAACGGATTTGATTTCTTCGGCGTAATGCAGTAAAATATCGTTGTCAATCCCAAAATTCTTTTTCCCCATCAAAGCCTCCCCGCTCAATTTCAATAAAACACGTTGATATTTTAATGCCATTATTTCAGATTTTTAATGATTGACAACCTTCTTTAATCCATATCTAAAATATGGGAAATTCATATAAAAAAAAAGCGACTGAAAAACTCAGTCGCTTTTGATATCATTTTATCCAAGCATCAAATGCTCAAATGCCGTCACGGTCAGGTCTTTATCGATGCTGTGTAAATATTCCGACACCGACAATTTATTATCTTTGACGTAGGATTGCTCCAGTAAGGTGTTCTCCTGAAAAAACTTTGACAGTTTTCCGCGCGCTATTTTTTCCAGGATTTGCTCAGGTTTTCCTTCCTGACGAGCCTGTTCTTTTCCGATTTCTATCTCTTTCTCGATTATGCTTTCATCCACCGCGTCCTTATCCAAAGCCAATGGCCTCATGGCAGCGATCTGCATCGCGACATTTTTCCCTGCTTCCACCACATCCGGACCATCCTGGTTCAAGCCGACGATCACGCCAGCTCTGTATCCCATGTGGATATAAGGTACGACCGTTTCTGCTTCCAGAGATTCATAATCCGCCAGTTCAATTTTTTCGCCGATCACCCCTACCTGATTCACAACTTCGTCCTGGATTGACTTTCCATTGAGTTCCAACGCCCCCAATTCTTCTTTGGAAGCGGGCATATTTTCAAGAGCAACGGTCGCTATGCCGTCCGCGAAAGCGATAAAATCTTCATTCTTAGCTACGAAATCCGTTTCACAGCTCAGACGGATCACGATGCCTCGTTTTTGGTCTTCTGAAACTTTGGCGATGACCACCCCTTCCTTAGCCTCCCGGCCAGCTCTTTTGAGGGAAAGTTTTTGTCCTTTTTTACGCAGTATTTCGATTGCTTTTTCAGCATCTCCTTCGGCTTCCACCAACGCTTTTTTCACGTCCATCATTCCAGCACCGGTTTGGTCCCGTAACCGCTTGACATCTGCTGCTGTTATATTACTCATTGTATGAATTTAGATTTGATATTTTTAAATTAATCCTCTTTTTGATCGTCCTTTCCTTTCCCTTCGTGTCGTTCTTTCAGACCATCCTGAATGCAGGAAACGAGGTATTCGGTCACGATCTGGATCGACTTGGTCGCATCATCGTTGGCTGGAATAGCGTAATCGACCAGCTTGGGATTGGAATTGGTATCCACGATACCAAAGGTCCGTAAGCCGAGTTTTTTAGCTTCCGCCAATGCAATATGTTCGTGATCGATGTCCACGATAAATATGGCGTGGGGTAACCTGCTCAATTTGGCGATTCCTCCCAATACCCGTTCGATTTTATCCCGTTCACGGGTCAGCGTAAGCCGCTCTTTTTTCGTGACATTGGACAACGTTCCATCGTTGAGCATCCGGTCGATGTTGTTCATCTTTTTGACCGAACGTCGTACCGTTGAGAAGTTGGTCATCATCCCTCCGAGCCACCGGTCGGTTACGAAAGGCATATCTACTTTCAATGCCGCATCTGCTACGATCCCTCTTGCCTGACGCTTGGTCGCCACAAAAAGGATTTTCTTTCCGGCCCGTGCGAGGTTTTTCATCGCTTCACCCGCCTCTACCAGTGCTTCGGAGGTGCGGTGAAGGTCGATGATGTGAATTCCCTTGTGCTCGGCGAAGATATAAGGCTTCATTTTGGGATTCCACTTACGTTTCAGGTGGCCAAAATGAACACCGGCGTCTAATAATTCTTTATATTTTGGTGCACTTGTCATATCAAATTGCAATTTATTCTGATCAATGTTCTCAATAGTTTCTTAACGCTTGCTAAACTGAAAGCTCTTACGGGCTTTTGGTTTACCAAATTTCTTACGTTCGACCACACGAGAATCCCGGGTCAGAAAATCCTTATCTTTGAGTGGTTTTTTGAAGTCTTCATTCAACTTCACCAGAGCCCGGGAGATCCCCAAACGGATCGCTTCGGCCTGACCTTTGAATCCACCTCCGTTCACGTTGACCTTAAAATCGATCTCCGAAGCCATTTCAACCACGTTCAAGGGTTCTCTGACTTTGTTTTGAATGTGTTGCTGAGGGAAATATACTTCCAATGATTTTCCGTTTACTTTCAGATTTCCGGTTCCTTTTTTCAGGAAAACTCTGGCAACTGAGGCTTTCCGCCTTCCGACGGCATTTATTATTTCCATGGATTAAATTTTAAATTCTTTGGGCTGTTGGGCCTGATGTGGATGAGATGATCCGGTATATATAAATAGCTTTCTAAACATCTGTCGTCCCAGCTTGGTTTTGGGAAGCATGCCTTTGACGGCGTTTTCCAGAACCCGGTCCGGAAATTTGGCCATCATTTGCTCTGCTGTACGGGACTTCTGACCCCCGGTATAACCGGAGTACGTGAGATAGGTTTTTTGGGCGAGTTTATCTCCCGTGAACCTTACTTTTTCGGCGTTGATGACGATCACATTGTCCCCCGCATCTACGTGGGGAGAGAACGTCGGCTTGTGCTTACCGCGAAGTACGCTAGCTATTTTACTCGCCAATCGTCCTACTTTTTCGCCATCGGCATCCACCACCAGCCATTCACGCTGAACGGTTTCATTGGTGGGATATGCCGTTTTGTAACTTAATTTGCTCATTACTATCTTATTATCGCTTAATTTTTCCAATTTTGTGAAGGTTCCGCGTCAGGAAAGTCCGACATGTACCTGTCTCTGTTTCACCAAAATGGAACCGTAGTTCTGTTTTAGCCGTGCAAAGGTATTTTTTTATTCCTGATTTATCAAACATTTTTCTAAATTATTTTTCACCCTAGTCACGTAATAGATTGATAAACAGTTGAAATTTCGCACAAAAGAGATATGACAGATCTCGGAGATCTGTCATATCTGATAACCCTTTACTCCTTTAACTTCATCAGCAATACAATCGGATTATCCTGATCGGTGATTTTTCCAATCCCTTCGATATCCACACTTCTTTCATCTTTAAGGTATTGTGAAGGTAATACTATATCCACCAGGTAATTCTCATCATACACAATCTCATGGTTGAATGGGATGGAGGACGAACAGAAATAATTCCGATCGGTGAACGGAGTTACATCATCCACAATTTTTTGAGTATGAAAAATCTGATTTCGATCCTTCAAGTGAATATACTGCTGTCCCATTCCTCCATCGACAGCGTAGGTATAAAATATAGCAAGCAACTTTTCAGTATGAGCTATCAAAACCGGAAAATAGGCCCGATTGGAAGCTTCTTCGCGGAAAAACCTTAACTGCTCCTCCGTGCTTTTCAATCCAATGGAATTATCTATACCATATTCCCCGAAGTCTACAGCCATTACAGGA